>SKJJ01000103.1 GCA_007115975.1 Chitinispirillum sp. | reverse complement strand
CCCAAATTCATACTCTTAATTCAGTCCTCGCAGCGTTATAAACGTGGCACCGAGTGAAGCGAGCATGGAGGAGAACCGGTGCCGTGGTTGGTGAGCATGGTCGAACCACGGCAGGCGCCCAAATTCTTATTTCAATCCATTCTTAGTTTTTTTTGTACGCCCCGGGAGGTCTCTCCCAGCGTTTTTATTCTCACACCCCCTTCAGCAGAAAGGACGGAATGATAATTGCACCCCGTTTCCTTTCGGTCCCTTGAAACAACAAAGGGTTCGCTTTTGGTGCTCAAGTATCGTTCCTGTTTTATATTATGATAATTATCTTCACCAATAATCGATATAAAGGGAGAAACTATGGAGTATATGCCACCTATGCAGCAGATCGATATCTCAAGCAAAATTGAAGGCTTTACGGCAGATCGGGTTGAGACGATTCCCGAACTCAGATCCACCGCCTATCAGTTTACCCATAGCAAAACCGGTGCAAGAATCATTCACCTCTATAACCAGGATCCAAACAATCTGTTTTCGGTGGCATTCAGAACTCCCGTCAGTGACAGCACCGGCGTACCCCACATACTCGAACACTCGGTGCTCTGCGGATCAAAAAAGTTTCCGGTAAAGGATCCGTTCCAGGAGCTGCTCAAGGGCTCTCTTCAGACCTTCCTTAACGCACTCACCTATCCGGACAAAACCGTCTACCCGGTCTCCTCACAGGTGGAAAAAGATTACTACAATCTGGTGGATGTCTACTGCGATGCAGTTTTTAATCCTTTAATTACCGAAAACACCTTCTATCAGGAGGGGTGGCACTTTGAGGTTGAAGATCTCAGCAAACCGGTAAACATCAAGGGAATAGTGTATAACGAAATGAAAGGGGTGTTCTCCGAATTTTCCAGCCATGTGAGCAGAAAAACCATGTCCAATCTGTACCCCGACACCACCTATTTCCACGAAAGCGGGGGAGACCCCCAGAACATTACTGATCTAACCTATGATCAGTTCAGGGAGTTTCACTCAAAATTCTATCACCCTTCAAACTCCTATATATTCCTGTACGGAAATCTCCCATCTGCCAAAACTCTGAATTTCCTTAACGAAGGCTATTTAAACGGATTTAATTTTCTGGAAATTGATTCCAACATAAAACGCCAAAGCCCCTGGAGTGCACCCAAAACATTTACCTGTGAAGCCCCTGCCTCCAAAGAGGATGATGGTACTGCAACGGTCATACTCGCCTGGATCTTTGGTGAGAGCACCGATCCGGTTGATGCTCTCTGTGGAAGTATCCTCTCCCACTACCTGCTTGGTACCGAAATAGCTCCTTTAAAACGCGCTCTGGTTGATTCGGGGCTTGGGGAGGATATCGATAACTTCTCCGGTTTTGACGGAGAGCTGGTTCAAAGCATCTTTGCTGCCGGGTTAAGAAAATGCAGACCCCAGAATGCAGAAAAAATCAAAGAGCTCATTATCTCTACCCTTAAAGATCAGGTGGAAAAAGGGCTTGACCCAGAGCTGCTTGAAGGGGCACTGCGTCAGGTGGAATTCAACAGACGAGAGATAGCCAAAGGGTACTTCCCCTACAATCTCAAACTTGCTGACCGATGCTACAGGTCGTGGCTCTATGACGGGGATCCTCTGGCCCATCTGGCGTTCGAAAAACCGCTCTCATTCATAAAAGCTCAGATGAGTGAGGGTGGCTATTTTCAAGGGATTATAAAAAAACGTCTGCTTGAAAATAACCATAATCTTCTCTCTGTTATAGTTGCCTCTTCTGCTATGGGGGAGAAGCTGCAGTCTCAGACAGAAAAGCAGGCGCTGGAGCTTTCAAAAGGATTTGGTGAGCAGGAGAAAAATCAGATAAAAGCGCTTACTGAAAAATTGATCGCACAACAGAAGGTTCCCTCTGCTCCCGAACAGCTGGAGAAAATTCCAAAGCTGCATAAAGCCGACCTGCCGACTCAGGAAAAGCTGGTTGCTGCAAATGATCAACAGCTTGGGGGAGTGCGGTTTCTTTCTCACCCGGTTTTTACATCCGGAATAGCCTTTCTGGATATCGGGTTCAAAATGGATCGTGTGCCATCGGACCTCCTGCCGTTTCTGCCCGTGTATCTTGAGCTTATGACCCGGTGCGCCGCGGGCCGTTTTTCATACGAACAGATGGCAAAACGGATCGCCATGTCTACTGGTGGGGTGGGCTCATCGGTGGTGTGCAGAACAAAGATCGGCTCAGAAGATGATCTTCTCTTTGCCTCCTTTTTTCATGGAAAAGCCCTGGAGGGGCGGTTTGATGAGATGCTGGAGATTTTCAGTGATCTTCTGACCAGTCCCAATCTTGAAAACCGCAAACAGATCAAAGATATTCTTGTTGAAGAGCGTAACAGCATGGCCTCCTCAATCATAAGCTCTGGGCACGGCTATGCCATGAGTCACGCATCAGCCGCTTTAAGCCGCTCCTGCTATATCGATGAGTTGCTGGGAGGGATCTCTCAGCTGCGTTTTATCAGCAATCTGCTCGATAACGACTCTGTCGACCATGTCATTCAAGCATGTAAAAGACTGCATGATTGTATTGTTAGCACTGAAAACTGTGTTATCTCTCTGACTGCCCAGGAGCCCAACATTTTTTGCTCTTCACTTGAACAACTCATTGCAAAAATTCCATCCCGGTCCTTTGAACCTCACCCCCTGCCCAAGCCAATAGGACAGCAAGGAGAGCTCAAGGGCATAGAGATCAGTTCAGCTGTAAACTTTGCCGCACGCGCCTGGAAAGTTGCCGGACAGGAAGCATCTGATCAGGCCAATCTTTTTCTGCTTGCAAGAAACCTCTCGACAGGATATCTCTGGGATAAAGTACGTGTTGAGGGTGGTGCGTATGGAGGGATGGCTTCCACGTCAGTTTTCAACCCTGTTTTTTCATGCGCCTCCTACCGTGACCCAAATCTTCAAAGCACGCTCAACCATTTTGAAAAAGGGCTTGAGGAGGTGGGCAAGGGGGTGCCCCAGGATAGGGTTGATCAGAGTATAATCGGATCTATCGGTAAATTTGATGCTCCAAAGAGCCCTCACGGCCAGGGGTTTGGAGAGTCGTTAAACATTCTTAGCAACAACACCCCGCAGTACCGTCAGGAAATCAGAGATGCTCTTCTTGGTGCCACAACCCAGAGCATGAAAAAAGCAGCTCAAACCGTTCTGGAGTCCCAGTCCTGGGCCGTTACTGTTTTAGGGAGCAGTGCAGCGTTTGATACAGCTGAAAAGCAGGGACTCTCGCTTGGCAGAGAACCCCTGCTTCAAAAAAAGAAGTAGCTTTTGGAGGATAACCGGTGCCGTTTTCAGGCACTTAGGTCAATGGAGTTACTCTCTGAAGATTCAGAGCTTTCTTCCCGGGGACGTTCGTTTTGGACTTCCCTGGCGGGCCTTTCATTCGCCTCGTTCTCTTCACTGCGGCGGTTTGCACGGGCTGCATACTCTGCTGCACCCAATCCGTTGGTAGAACTGACATTCATACTGTACCCCTCTTTGCTCAAAAATGGGTAAATAGATTCTGTTCACAATAGCACGGTGTTCATTCCTGCACGGGTTTCGAGCTTAGCCGAGAAACCCAGGGATGACGCAATATCAAATGAACGCCTGCAATGAACAGAAACTGATAAGTGACTCTATCTATAGTATACCACTTTTTGGGGGATAGTGGTAGGAAAAAGGGAACTGCAGCTTTTGGCACGCGCAATAATTGGCACTTGTTGGTGATTGTGTGCCATTTTCTATGAAATAGGGGTAGGTTTATGGTGACGCACTATGCAAGTCTGCCCTATCCTTAATACTTCTCTGTAGTTGATTTACGAGTGACAGTATGGTTATTTTAAAGAGGGGGTGGGCAAACAGACGATTGGGGATGGAGCACTGAAAAATGGTTTCGTGGAAATAGTATGGTGCTCGTTTATAACAGTAATTAGGCTATTCTGGTTTAACTGTGGATAGCCGTTAGAAAATTGTGTGTTGTATTATCAGTCATAAACATAATCCGTAAAGCAAAATGTCTCTCATCTTTAAACCCTCTGGTTCTGCGCAAAAGTGTTTTTATTCTGCCGTTAATGTTTTCGACAAGTCCAAGTGGCAGCTTTGTTTCACAATAATTGAGGATTCCCTCCAGATGTCTTTCGATCATTGAGTAAAATTTCTCCAATGGTTTTAATCTCTGCCATCTGAGCTCTGATCTCCACCTTTTCAGAAACTTCAATGCCCAGGTTTTGCTCTTATAAAACCACAAATGCCCGAATATCTCTTTTAGGTAATGTGCTTTGGATATTTTCCTATTGACCATAAATACCGACTTCAACAAACATTTTTGGCTTTTTGACAGATTAAACCAACGCCGAAGCAGTAACCATCGTTTCCCTTTCATCATTTCGCGACAATTTCCGCCTTTTCTGAAAAATTCCGCTCTTCGTACTTCGTCAATGGCATTATTCAAATGACGGATAATATGGAATTTGTCGTAGATGATTTTAGCATTTTTGCAGTATTTACGTACGCTGTTTTCAAAGGCTTTCCACATATCAACGCAAACCGCCTGAATCCCGTTGCAAAAGCGTGATCCGACATGAACAAAGAATGAATCTATAGAACTTTGGCTGTTTCCTGACACCACTGCAAGTACTTCCCCTTTCTCTAAATCACTGATTACACTATAAAGGTTATCCTT
>SKJJ01000156.1 GCA_007115975.1 Chitinispirillum sp. | reverse complement strand
GGTTTTAATGTATCCAATCTTCTGGTAACAGCAGGCGGGCCAGTATTCGGGGAACCTTGCGATCCACAGTTAAACCAGAATGGCCCAACTTTGTATAAAAGTCAAGCATCACTCCACTCACAACCCATGTCGGCTTTTTATTCCGACTATCGTCATCGGGCGGCCCCTATAGAAAGGCCCCTCTATTGTAACCTATTCCGGACACCCATGAAAACATCACCTCAACCTATTAAAATTCCCATTTCCAGCCCCACACCCAAAAGATGACTCTATCACCACAGGGCATCACTTATTTTCTCTCTTTTTACCATCTTATCCGGAGTATAGATATGGCGAAAATTCTTGATGGCAAGGCGTTAGCGAAATTAATTGAGAGTGATATTGCAGTGAGAGTTGAAAACTACAGCAAAAAAGCCGGCAAAACTCCGTTGCTTGCTACCATTCTTGTGGGAAGTGATCCGGCATCAGCAACTTACGTTAAGATGAAGGCCAACGCGTGTGCAAGGGTATCGATGCAGTCGAGGAGAATTGAACTTGGCGAAGAGACCACCACTGCAGAGCTTCTTAATGTAATACACTCCCTTAATGAGGATGCTGCGGTTAACGGTATACTGTTACAGCATCCGGTACCCTCTGGGATAGACGAAAGGGAAGCCTTTGACTCTATTGCATCACAAAAGGATGTGGATGGGGTAACGTGTCGTGGTTTTGGCCGCATGTCAATGGGTGAAGCTGCCTATGGCAGTGCTACACCCGCAGGAATCATGAAACTGCTCGACCACTATGAAATTGAGCTTGAGGGGAAACTTGCTGTAGTGGTGGGAAGAAGCCCTATTTTGGGCAAGCCGATGGCAATGATGCTTTTGAACAGAAATGCCACGGTGGTTATCTGTCATTCCAGAACAAAAAACCTCCCCGACATCACCCGCCAGGCCGATCTGATTGTGGGTGCGGTGGGAAAGCCAAAGTTTATCAAGGGCGATTGGATAAAAGAGGGGGCTGTTGTGGTTGATGCAGGGTACCATCCTGGAGGAGTGGGTGACATAGACCTTGAAGCGATCACCGACAAGGCCAGTGCTTATACCCCTGTTCCCGGGGGAGTTGGCCCCATGACAATCGCAACACTTATCACTCAGACAATGGAGTCGGCTGAGCAGTCGATTTCCTGAAGAGGTCTATGAGGGTGATTCGGTGCCGGCCTCTTGGGTTGACACCTGCGGGTTACCCTCACTCTCTTTTTTCTCAAGTTGTTCGATTTTCTCCGACATGGCTTCCACTCTTTTTTCGATCCGTCTGAATTCATGGGTAATCCAGGCAGTCATCTCACCATGCAGTTTGCGGTAGATCTCAAGATGGATATCTGAATCTTTTTGATCGCTTCCATCAGAACCATTCGTGTTCGGTTTTTCCAACATTTCCTGCTCTTCTGAACGCGGCTCTTCTGAACGCCGAATACTGCTCCCTGCTCCCTTACTTATCATATACTCTTTGGGCATCTGCGGTTTTTGTGGTTCACTTATATAAAAGCGCCCCTTTTTGCTGATGTTTCTTCGTTGCCATATCAAAAGCGCAGACAGCAGCAGCATTGCAAAAAGAGCCATTGGCAAGGTGTTGTTTTGGCTCTGGGCCTCGGATTTTTCGTGGGTGGCGGTGGTTGGCTGATTGTCTGAAATCTCCTTTGGCACCTGCACTGCGATTATTTCATCAGACCTTTCATCAGCTATTTCAACAGGCGGTGTGGCCTCTTTGGGTTTGGTTTCGGTTTCATAGGAGATGGTTTGAGTAAGTGGTTTGTTTGTTGTTTGAGGAGTTTTAGAAGTGATGACGGAGATATTATCGATGCCTTTAATATTCAGGGGGATTTCGAGAAAATCGGTAGGGGTACTCCAGTCAAAGTCTTTAAAAAAAGGTCTGCTATTTATATTTATCTGAAAATTGGTTGCAGTCTGCATCAGGGCAAAGAGTATGTCCATATCAATCTGTACAGCGATTGCCCCCTCAAAATCCCCAATAGTTGGCAGGGGTCGCCCCCAGAACAGGTGTGTCCTGCCGTCGAGCTCTATTGTAGTGTAGTAGTTTTGAGCTGATTGTGCCAATGATTTGAACCAGTTTTGGTTTGCCATGTTTCTTCCCGCACTTGCATTTTTATCCTCTGCTCTCAAATCGAAAGTTGTGATGCCGCTTGGGTTGGTGATTATGACTCTGCTGACTGCGCGGTTATCGCGCATGAATTGAAACATCAGCTCTTCAACAGTGCTTCTTTGTGAAGAGTTGAGCAGGGGGGATGTGGTGAGTCGCTCAATGGCATGATCAAGGTCGTTAAACTGTTGTTCTATCATTGTAACGGTTGGATGCGAGGTGGCGGGAGAAAAGAACAGGGCGAGTGCGATAAGGCAGAGGTGGCACAGATGCGGTTTTGTTTTGGTTTTGGGGTGATTCATTGTTTCTCCGTAAGTTGGTGGCCGTTCTCAATGCTGTTCTCATTTTAAAAATATATAAAAGGTTCACCATAACCGAAAAAAGGATTTTCTGGTGAAAGGGGTTTGTGGGATCCCAACAGCGGAGCAAACCATGGCACGCTTATTGTTTCTATTTCTCAGTGGAGACAGAAAATACCAATTGTGTGTTTTCAAGTTTTTTTTGAACAGGGGGTTAGTATGAAACAGCTAAATACAATCGATTGGGTGGCTTTGGTACTGCTGATTATCGGTGGGATCAACTGGGGTTTGGTTGGTTTTTTCACCTTTGATCTGGTAGCAGCTATCTTTGGCCCGCTTACTGCCATGTCACGCATAATCTATGGTCTGGTAGGTATATCGGCGGTATATGTCGCTTTTGTATCACCTGCATTTTCAAGAAAATCGGCGCCAAAAGCACGACATGCACAACAGCATGCATGAAAACTGAAGGCCGCGGCACTCTTAAGAACCCTGGCTGTTTCTATAACGCCAGGGTTTCTTTACCGCAACTCCATACCCATATTCCTGATAAACCACTCATTATCCCTCCAGCCTGAGGAGACCTTTACATGAAGAGTGAGTGATACGGGTGCACCCGCCAGATCGGATAACTCCCTGGCTGCGGCTCTCTTTATCTTTTGAATTACCGTACCTCCCTTACCCACTACAATCCCTCTCTGGCCCGTTGTTTCCACATGTACGGTGGCGATTATGCTGTGACGCTGCTCACTCTCCTTGTACGATTCAATCTCCACAAATGCCGCATGGGGAACCTCCTCTCTGGTGTTGAGAATTATCTGTTTGCGAATAGCCTCAGAGGCAAAAAACCGCATACTTGCATCCGTAAGAGCGTCTTCATCAAAATAGCGCGGCCCCGGGGGCATAAATGGCTCCACAGCTTCAAGAAACTGCTCCTTTGCACCCTTTGAAATTGCCGATACCGTAATTGATGAAGCCTTGGAAAAGGGTGGAAACCGGGCTGAAAATGTGGCACGCTTCTCCCCGGCATCTCTGCACTGGTCACTTTTGTTGAAAACGATCAGTACGGGCAAACCGCTTGCGGCAACTATCTGTGCAACGGTCTCTTCCTCCTCACCTAAATCCCTCGATAGATCAACCATGTAACAGATCAGATCAACACTTCCCTCTTTGAGAAGTGCTGATGCCTCCCGGGTCATGGCGCGGTTAAACGAATGTTTTCCCTTGTGAACACCCGGAGTGTCTACAAAGATAAGCTGCATGGATTCCGTTGTGTATATTCCCCGCAGATTCTTTCGGGTTGTCTGGGGAAGAGAAGTAACAATGGAGACCTGCTCCTCAAGAACTGCATTCATGATAGTGGATTTACCACTGTTTGGCCTTCCTATTAACGCAATAAAACCGGACTTGAATTTCTGCTCATCCAAACTGTTTACACCTTTTCTTTAGAGATAATTAGATGGATCTGGTATCGGCTTGTATGAAAAATAGTTACAGGCACGGATTTGGTGCGGGGGAATGTGTGATATGACTGCAAAACAATCTGACCACAGAAGGTTTGAGTGAGGGGGTAGATTTCATTTTACCCGGCCACTACTTATTTTATCTGGAATGATTCCCAAAAACGAAAGGACCATGCATGAACTTCAAAACAGTGTCTCTTCTGTTGTTCATAACCCTGATGCTGATCTCCTGCACCGCGACGCAACCACAAATTACCACAAACGGTGATCTGCCGGGATTCTGGTTTGGGCTATGGCACGGCTTCATTTCACCGGTCACCTTTGTTATCAGTCTGTTTTCAGAAACAATGGCAATTTATGCCTTTCCCAACAGTGGTGGATGGTACAACTTCGGATTTATGCTGGGTGTCGGAGGATTTTCCGGGGGGATTTTTGCTGGATCCAAGAGATGAAATGGGACGAAATATAAAAGATCAAGGGGTTTTCTTCACGTGAAACAAACACCTGTAAAAAACGGTCAGCACCAATCCCAAACAAGTCTTAACGAGATGGTGCAGTTTGCCAACAGCATCATTTTGAAAATTGATACCCAGGGTACTATCACCTTTGTTAACAATTTTGCCTGCTCCTTCTTTGGCTACCAAAGAGATGAGATAATCGGAAAAAGAGCTGTCGGTACGATTGTTCCTGAAGTTGACTCTTTTGGACAGGATCTCTCGGAGAAGATCACCGATCTTTCAAAAAACACCGATCATTATACGTCAACAGAAAACGAGAACATCTGCAAGGATGGCCGTAAAGTTTGGGTTGCATGGTCCAATAAGCCTCTCTTAAAAAGCAATGGCGAGATCAAGGAGATTCTTTGCGTCGGAAATGACATAACACGGCTTAAGGAGACAGAAAAAGCCCTTCAGAGGGAACGGGACCTCTCAAACGCCATCTTTGAAACAGGCGGTGCCCTTCAGCTTGTTTTTGACACTGAGGGAAAAGTTGTACGGTTCAACAAAGCATGCGAAGATTTGACAGGGTATACATTTGAGCAACTCAGGGGCAAAAGCTTTTTTGAGACTCTACTTCCCCAATCAGAACATGCAGGAGTTGATTCGGTTGCCCGCTCACTTATTAACAAGGAGTGTGCATCAAACCAGTATGAGAATCACTGGCTGAGCAGAAATGGTGAAAAAAAACTTTTGAGCTGGTACAACACCTCAATTGTGGGTGATGACGGAGCGGTGTGCTATATCGTCTCAACGGGGATCGATATCACCGGTTTGCGCCACACCCAACAGGAGCTTCAGACACACAAGGAACATCTCCAGAAGCTTGTTTCTGAGCGCACTGCTGAACTTGCACTCACGGTCGATCAGCTCAGAAGTGAAGTCTGGGAGCGGATACAAACAGAAGACACTCTCAGAGAGAGCCAAAGGCGTGTGTCTACGCTCTTGATGAACCTTCCGGGGATGTCCTACCGGTGCAGAGACGATGACCGATGGTCAATGGAGTTTGTCAGTGACGGATGCCATGCCCTTACAGGGTACACCGTCAGCGAGTTTGTTGACAATAAGAGTATTGCTTACAGCAGCCTCATTCTTCCCCAATATGCCCAGGCCATTAAAAACGTAATCAGCCAGTCCATCAGTGGAAGAACCGATTTTACTCTCGAATACCAGATTCGTACCAAAGAGGACGAGTACAAGTGGGTATGGGAAAAAGGGAGGGGTGTTTACTCCGACAAAGGAGAGTTGATTGCCATTGAGGGAATAATCGATGACATTACTGACCTAAAGTCTGCTCAGGATGCGCTGCGGGAATCGGAAAAAAAGTACCGGTTTCTTTTTGAGCACAGCCCTGCAGGCAACATTATCATAGGAACAGACGGTATTATCAAAGATGTAAACATCAGTTTTATCGAGCCTCTTGGGTTTTCCAAATCCGATCTTGTTGGTAAACCAGCACTGGATTTCATCGCAAGGGAGGATCACCAGCACACGGTCTCTGTGTTAAAGAGAAGGTTTAACGGAGAGACTATCCCTCCAAGAGATAACCAGGTTATTGCTCATGATGGTTCAATCCATTATATGGTTTTCTCAGAAAACCAAACCCGTATCTATGAAAACGGTCAACTTACCGGGGTACTGATCAGTGGCACCGATGTCACCGAGATCCGTAAAGCGCAAACGCTCGCAAAGCGACATGAACAACAACTCATACAGGCTGACAAGATGGTATCACTGGGTATACTGGTGTCCGGTGTTGCACATGAGATCAACAACCCCAACAATTTCATCCTACTGAACAGCGAAAGCCTTCTTGATATCTGGAAAGATACGGTTTCTATTCTTGACTCCTACCAAGCACAAAATGGCGAATTCCCAATTGCCGGTCTGCCCTATAGTGAGGTCAGAAATGAAGCAGGACTGCTTTTAAGCGGTATCGGGCAGGGTGCTGAGAGGATTAAAAATATCGTCAACAGCCTGAAAGACTTTTCCCGTCAGGACACCGGTGATATGAATCAGCTCCTTGACATTAATCAAACAATTGAATCCGGCATGCTGATACTCGGAAATCTTATCAAAAAATCTACACACCACTTTGTTACCAGCCTTGATACCAATTTACCTAAAATCCGCGGCAATCGCCAGCAGATCGAACAGGTAATAATAAATCTTATCACCAACTCATGCCAGGCACTTACAGTTAACACCAATAAGGTAACTGTTGCCACCCGTTATGACACCCCCTCTTCGAGAGTTCTGATCAGTGTCTCAGATGAAGGGCGGGGGATTTCTCAGGAAAACATCAAACACATCATGGATCCCTTTTTTACAACCAAGCGCGACAACGGTGGCACCGGCCTTGGTCTTTCCATATCATACAGCATAGTAAAAAATCACAATGGAGAACTTACCATAGAATCAAATTCTGGAGAGGGAACCACTGCAACGGTATCACTTCCATGCGAAAAAGGAGCAGGCTGAAATGTCAGATTGCGAAAAAGCAGTTTTACTCATTGATGATGAAGGGCAGTATCTGCAAAGTGCCTCATTTGTTCTTCGCACTTCGGGCTTTAAAAATGTCAAGACTTGTCAGGACGGCCGAGAGGTTCTTGACATCCTCTCCCAAAACAGTATCAGTGTAATTCTGCTTGATATAATGATGCCCCACATCTCCGGAGAAGAGCTTCTGCCACAAATCAAATCTAAATACCCCAATATCCCGGTAGTAATGGTGACCGCTGTCAATGAGATCGAAAGTGCCGTTGGTTTTATCAGAAACGGAGCGTTTGATTACATTGTAAAGCCCATAGACAAAGCGAGGCTTGTAACCACTGTGAAAAAAGCCGTCGAACACAGTGAAATTGTACTTGAAAACACACGGCTCAAAAAAATAGTCCTCTCGGATAATGACGGAAAAAGCTCGGCTTTTGATTCTATTGTTACCAAAAACAGCTCAATGCTCTCCATATTCAAATATATCGAAGCAATTGCTCCTACAAATCTGCCGGTCATGATTACCGGTGAAACAGGGTGCGGGAAGGAACTTATTGCGCGTGCCGTTCACCAGTGCAGCGGACGAACCGGGGACTTTGTGGCTGTAAATGTGGCCGGCCTTGATGATACGCTCTTTTCCGATGCTCTTTTCGGACACGAAAAGGGCTCTTTTACCGGGGCAGAAAAATCCCGTGCCGGTTTTCTACTCAAGGCTTCCGCTGGTACGCTTTTTCTCGATGAGATCGGCGAGCTCAAGGTTGAATCACAGGTCAAGCTGCTTCGCCTCCTTGAAGACAGAAGTTTCTATGCCGTAGGATCTGACAAAGTCAGCTACAGTGATGCAAGAATCGTAGTAGCAACCAACGCTTCAGTAGACCCGTTTTCCGAAAACAGCACGTTCAGAAAAGACCTCTACTACCGATTACAGAGCCATCAGATCCAACTGCCCCCTCTTCGAAACCGTAAAGAGGATATCCCCCAGCTTGTTGATCATTTTATCTCCTCTGCTGCAAAAGAGCTGAACAAAAAAGCTCCCACGCCCCCAAAAGAGCTCTGTACTCTGCTTGGCACCTACTGCTATCCCGGAAACGTAAGGGAGCTGCGAGGCATGGTGTACGATGCAGTAAGCCGTCATGGAGGCGGAGTGCTCTCTATGGCTACATTTCAGGAGCATATAGGCAGAGCTGCAGGCACAAACTCTTTTAAGGGCAGCATCGAATCGACTCTCTCAAGTACTCCTGAACAGATGCTCTTTCCCGAGAAGCTACCCACCCTAAAGGAGATCGAACTGTTGCTGGTGGAGGAGGCGTTAAAAAGAGCTGGGAACAATCAATCGATAGCATCAAAGATGCTGGGGATAACACGTTCTGCACTTAATAAGAGGATTAATAATCCCAGGAACTAACATTCACGGGAGTACAAACTCTAATAAATTGCATAGAAATATTTATGGGCTAGCGCTAAGTGGGGGTACGGTAGGGTATCTATGCCCAAACTCCAGTGTCCCCTCACTCGCAAGCATCTGTGGCAAGTGGCTACAATGAAACGTGGTGCATAGAGTTAAAAAATCTAATATCAAAGAACTTTTGCGATAAAAATAACGGGTCATTGAGAGTTTGACAATCTATACTCCGGCCACTTGCAGACATGGCCTCTAAGTGAAGGGGCACCAGTACTTTAGGTGAGATACACTTACTGCCCCCCCCCCACTACGCGCCAGCCCACTAAAAAAGGCATGACACTTGTTGATTAAGAATAAATCAGAAAAGGATATATTGGACGAGGATGGTTTTTGTAGTATATGTCTTTGTTGAATTTTTTCACATCGGTATTGTTCAAATTGCACCCTCAGAAAAACTATAACACCTTGTCTATTAACCACATACACCAGCCCCCGCCGTTTGGCACACTTACTGCTAATAAACCCCATAGTTTCATGATTGTATGTTGTTTTAACTCGCAAAGGTCTGGTGGCAAAGTGAAACAGGTTTTAAACAGAAAAAAAGGTAATGAACTGATCACACTGCTCATTGTAGAGGATGAAAAGGAGCTGCTCTACTCAATCGCCTTTATCCTCAAAAGGCAGGGGTATGTTGTTGTAACTTCATCCAATGCTGAAAAGGCACTTGCTATGTTAAACAGAGACAAGGAAAATTCAATCAATCTGATTATAACAGACATTCAGCTTCCGGGAATCAGCGGGCTTGATTTTATCGACACTCTCAGAGAACAGAATAGTACCGCGCCGGTTATGGTTATCACTGCCTATAAAGGAACTGAGATCCTGAGTGCTTTGAAAAAGAGGGGTATTATGCATTTTCTGATAAAACCCTTTGATACATCTGAACTTATCGAAAAAATAGAATCAGCACTGTCCGAGGAGAAAAACGGGTAATAATGGAAGAGATAAAAATTGTCCCTTGTTATGAAAGGTGCTTTGAGGCGGCGGCCGAAGTCTTCTAAGAAGCATTCATGAGTGAAGGGTTAAATAGTTATATTTTCGATTTTTCAAGAAAAAGCACCCGTGAATTTTTCCATAAGATGATTGTAACAGAAATCGGTTTTATTTACAAAAGCGGATACCGGATAGTAACCGCCTGTAAGGACAACAAGGTGCTTGGTGTCGCACTACTAAAAGATAACAGAAGAGTAGCTTTGGCAAAGCGGATCAGGCTGCTATTGCAGCGGATTCCGGTATTAACGCAGATACTCCTTAAGGTTAGGCTTAGAAGAGCAATTTCTGTCATGAAAGCCATTGCTGCTCCTGAAAGCATTAAAGGCAACTATACGACTCTTTTTGCCCTTGCAGTTCATCCGGATTTTCAGAATATGGGCATAGGTAAAATGCTGCTTTCCAAAATACACCAGGAAAACGAAACTGATCTTACCAGCTGTGGCACATATCTTTTCACCATTGATGAAAAAAATCGTCTGCTGTATCAACGGGTCGGGTACAGAACCGTGGAAACCAAAAGAGGCGGAGAACTGACAATTTATCACATGTTCAGAAACAATTTCACTGACAAGTTAGTTAAACAATAATCACCGATAATTGGTAACCGGAGGGTTTATACATGTATAGAAAGCTGTGGCCATTTGGTTTTTTCGGGCTATTTGGGATACTGGGATTAATCGGGATAATTCAGGGTGATTTGCAACAGTCCATATGGACCGTGTGGTTTGTATGGCTTATCTGGTTTGCCTATCTGTTAAAGCCTGTTGAACATTAGGAGTAGAAAAGAAGGGGCTGTTATGAAACAGAAAGAATACATATCCGGTGCTATGAAAAAATCCAAAGTACATATCTTTGTTCTGTTTATCGTGCTTGCGATTATCGGGCTTGCGATCGCACAGATAATCGGAGCTGATACTCAAACTAAAAGTGTGACATCACAGAGAAAAACGGTTGCTACACAGACCAACAACCGAATCAATCAACCCCTGTTTAATGGAGAAATCAGGTTTACACCATGACCCATAACAATCAAAAATAGCAGACAGCAGGAAGGGTTACAAAATTGAACAAACGTTCGGTCGGGCAAAAGGAGATCATTACCGTTTCAGTTATCACTTTTTTGCTTATTTTTGGCTCATTGTTGTGGACGGGCGTCTACGGGTGGATCTTTACTGAAGTATTTGACTTACTATGGATTCGAATACCCATAGTTACAATCATGGTAGGATTTATAATCGTTATTTTTATCGTGTTGGTGCAAAGAATAAAGGAACTTAAAAAAGGAGAAGATAATGATCTTGGTGAATACTGATTTTATCAGTGGCAAAGAGCTGGAGACAATCGGCATCGTTAAGGGGACTACTATACAGGCAAAACATCTCGGAAACGATATTCTGTCGGGCATTAAAATGATGTTTGGCGGGGAACTTAAAGCCTATAGCGATATGCTCCATAATGCGAGGGCACTGGCAACAAAAAGAATGGTTCAGGAGGCGGAAAAGCTCGGAGCAGACGCAGTAGTAAACATACGCTATGCATCGGGTAATGTTGCCATGGGCGCAGCCGAGGTAATGGTGTACGGTACGGCGGTAAAATTCAGACAGTAACCGACAGATTCTGGTCAACACATTTTCCTAAACCCTGATCATAAACTCTGCGAACTTTGCGTTTTAGTTTCAAGGCCGGTTAATCAGAAAATTCTGAGGTAGTGATACTATCGAATGGTGAACTATTAACTTTGAGATGTAAAAACATAGAATGGAACATTTATGATGATCTACCTGAAATTCAGCTTTCTGTTTTTTATTGTTCACTTTGCATGCTACATCATTGCCGGTGCAATAGATTTCAGACTCGCCCAAAAAATGTACTCCGGAAAAGACCGCCTGTATAAATCGTTTTTCAGAAACATGGAAGACAAACGGGAGAGCATGAGAATTGCCAAACTTCTTATTCCTTCCCAGTTTGTACGTGCCATTTTGATGTCAGTGGTGCTTTACCCTGTTTTGCCTTTTTTAACTCAGCTCTCCTTTGGAATGCAGTTTCTTTTCATGAGCAGCCTCATGTTTGTCTATGCTGATTTTTCCAGTGCCATCCCTTTTTCAAACACCATTGAGGGATTGGTCTATCTCCAAAAAGAGTTTGTCCAAAAAAAAGTATTCTGGATCATTCAGCTTGAAGCTATTATCTACAGCATTTTGTTTGGGCTGTTGTCTGCTGTGATCGTTATCTGAGGTATAACTACATGACTAGATTTTTTATTCTTAAAGAAAAAACATGCCTTGAAGCGTACTCAAGTGGTGAAAAGAACGGCCAACCTGCACTTCTCTTTTTACATGGAGCCGGCGCACATCCCATCCAGTTCGAAAAACAGCTGAAATTCTTTAGCCATAACTTTTTTACCTTGAGTATCGGACTGCACGCTCACAGCAACAACTTTAAAGATAAAAAGTATGCGCCCGAAGAGTTTACTCTTTCAAAAATGGCTGAAGACATTCTTTTTACCCTTAATCAAATCGGTGTAAATAGGGTTCATCTGATCGGGAACTCTGCAGGAGGACTAACCGGCTATGAAATGATAAAAAAAGCCCCTGAAAAGGTTTTATCCCTCGTTACTTTTGGCACCTGCCCCAGATTAACTTATCCATTCTGGATGGTGAAACTGATCAGCAGAACCGATAAGCTAATGCTGCAAAGGAGACCGGAAAAATATCTTAGATTCGCCGCAAAGCAATCTACTCCAAACAGCGCTGTTATCGAGAAAATCGTAACTATAATGATGGAATCCAAACATGTTGCACATCTTATACGAGCCAACATTGGAAACTATGATTATCTGGATTTATTGACCAACCTTACTATCCCCTATCTGATCATCAAGGGCAGGTACGACAATTCCATAAACAAGTGTCTCAAAAAGTCACAGAACGTTTTCCGAACAAACAAGAACATTCAGATTGTCGACTTTGACAGGTCTGGACATTTTGCAAATCTTGATGAGGCCGATTTATTTAACAGAACAATAAGCGATTTTGTAAATTCAATTGATGCCACCTCACGTTCGAATGGAGCACAGTGATGATTGAAGTGAATAATCTCCGATTCACTTACAGCAGTAAACAGAGCGAAACTCTTCACGACCTCAGTTTCTCCATACAAAGAGGTGAAGTATTTGGTTTCTTAGGACCAAGCGGTTCCGGGAAGAGTACTACACAAAAGATACTTATCGGGCTTTTAAAGAAGTATAGTGGAACGGCATCAGTAGGCGAAAAAGATATCAGCAGGAGCGGACCCGACTACTACGAAAATATTGGAGTGGTCTTTGAACTGCCTAACCTCTATACCAGGTTTACCGCTCTTGAAAACCTCAGATATTTTGCCGGACTATACAAGAGACAAACCGCAAGCCCCGAAGAACTTCTAAAGATGGTCGGTCTTGAAAATGACGCAGGGGCTAAAGTCAGCAGTTTTTCAAAGGGAATGAAAATGAGACTTAACTTCTGCCGCGGTCTCGTTAACAATCCATCAGTACTCTTTCTCGACGAGCCGACATCAGGACTGGATCCGGTGAATGCACGGGAGATTGTTTCGATCATAAAGCAAAAGAAGCGCGAAGGAACGACCATTTTCCTTACCACTCACAACATGGCGGTAGCTGATGAGCTCTGTGACCGGGTGGCCTTCATTATTGATGGCAGTATAGTTCTTACAGATTCACCAAGAAACCTAAAACTTCAACATGGCAAAAAACTGGTGAAAACAGAATGCCGTGATGGCAGTGAACTTCAGTCGCAAATGTTTCCAATTGATAGTCTGTATCAAAACAGCGACTTTCTCGATATCCTTAAAAGTGGAAAGATTGAGACCATTCACAGTATGGAAGCAACACTGGAGGATGTGTTTATCAGTGTTACCGGAAGAGAGCTTCAATGAGACAGATACAGGCAATTGCGGCAGACCTTCGGTTTCAATACCGGCACGGTTTCTATTTTGTGTATGCGATTATTCTTGGTGTATATATCATCTTACTCAGAAATCTGCCCGATGATTTCGTCCAGCCGGTCGCTATACTTCTGATACTTTCCGATGCGGCAGTGCTTGGGTTCTTTTTTATCGGTGGTATCCTTCTGCTGGAGCGGGGTCAGGGCATACTTGATGCTCTCTTTATCACTCCTCTAAGACCCAGAGAATATCTTGTTGCAAAAGCGGTATCACTTTCACTGCTCGCTCTTCTGGCAAGTCTTGCTATTTTACTGGGCGGAGTTGGATCTCCTTACAGCATAATGCCCGTTATTGCAGGTGTCGGATTAACATCATCGCTTTTTATCCTCTTTGGATGCATACTGGGGCTTAAAGCCACCAGTGTTAACGGCTATTTTGCAATCGCAACAGCGGTGCTTTTTCCCCTGTTTCTCCCTTTGCTTGGCTTTTTTGACATCTACCACTCTTTTTTGTGGCCCTTGGTACCCACTCACTCCTGCATCGTACTTACATCAGCTTATTTTGAATATATTCCTGCGGCTGGGCTGCTTAGGGCACTTTTAATTCTTGTGATCTGGAATGGTATCTTTGCGATCATAGCGCAGAGAAGTTTTTCTGACTACCTGCAAAAACGGGGAGGATAAAATGACAAAATACTTCACACTCCTCTCGGCGGACTTCAGGTCCATACGACGGGATCCAATGCTCTATATGATCTTTTTGTCTCCTCTATCTTTGATCTTTTTTATCAGATTGGCAGTTCCATTTTTAAACAATCTGATTTGCGAGCAGTTCACCTTTGATCTCTCCGAACACTATCTGATGATCGTTACATTTCTTGCCCTGATGATGGCGATGCTTTCGGGCAGTGTGTTCAGTTTTATCACACTGGATGAAAGGGATGAAAATGTCATTACAGCCCTTTCGATCACCCCGCTTACAAACAGAGGATATATCCGTTACCGATTGGTGATTACTTTTGCGTTCAGCCTCATATTCTATTATTTGGTTCTGCTGTTGAACGGCCTGATCGATGTGACGCTGCCAAGAATTCTGATCACCGCTCTTGTAGCATCACTTAACGGGGGACTGTTTCTTCTCTTTATCGCATCTTCAGCTGAAAACAAAATCGAGGGTCTTGCACTTACAAAAATAGGTGGGCTTTACTTCTTCATACCGTTAGCAGCATATCTTATTCCATCTGTTTTCCTTCAGGTACCCTTTGCCCTTTTACCGTCATTTTGGATTGTGCCCGTGATGTTTACTAGTGGATCGTGGCTGTTTTTAAGCCTGCTTGGCTTTACAGGGATCACGATTTTCTGGTACGTAGTTCTTTTAAGGCGGTTCAAAAACAGGGTATTGTAAACGTGCGCCCTTAAAATCAACCTTCTTAATGTAAAAAAACAAAATCCAGATTGTGAAGTTATCATTCACATGGAACGGATATCTAGGAGAAAACCTCAATAAGGACATTTATTTTTGAACAAACACATTTTTTTGGATAACCTGATCTCATCAACAGGGTCGCTTATCGCTAGTAAAAGAAAGTTTTTCTCCCAAAGCACAGCGAGCCGCCCCTTTAAGGAACTTATTCAGTCAATTGAAATCGAATTTCCCTCTCTGCGATCAGCAATGACCTGTGAAACCACTGCTCATTTCGGTGATATCCCACTCGACCCCGCAATCAAGGTTGAAAAGTGGATGGGACACGACTATCCAACAATCATTTATCATCACGGCAACAACGAACGTCCCTTCAATCATAAGGCGGGCGCAAAGAACTCTTTTTACACCATATTTGTAAAATCGAAAGATCAGTTTCAAGCGAATCTTATCGTGGTACGAGCCCCATTTCACAATTGTTCATTAAGCCAATACCAGGACAGGATGGCGTTTTTACTCTATTTTATGCTTATGATTGCCGCTTCAGTTAAACTCAATGAGCTGATCATACAGGAGATAAAATTGCACTGTCAATCACCAATAATTACCTGCGGCATTAGCCTTGGTGGATGGGTTACCAATCTACATCGGAGTTATTACAATTCATCAAGCGCATATATTCCTCTTCTGGCAGGAACTTATCTGGGAGAGCTTTTTTTGCAAAGCAGCTACAAAAAACTTACCGGATCAAATGCACTGGAAGAGCCTGACACGATTCGTGGTTTTTTGAATTTCAATTCTGATTTCGAAAAAGTTAAAGAGGAAAATGTGTTTCCGGTACTTGCTCTTTACGACCGGTTTATTGAGTATGAGATTCAGAAGAAGAGTTATGAAGGGTATGAAATAAAAAGCATTGAAGCGGGCCACGTTACGGGGGCATTGAGCGCGAGTGTTTTTAGAGATCGCTGTATTGATGTGCTTAATATGATCTCAGAGAGGGGTTAAAAAATGCTAAAACCAAACCCGTTCGACTTAAGGATCCCCTGACAAAGTATCCAAAGTATGCCTTTGTGATCTCTGCACATAACTATTTCTTACTATTTAGGAAAACTATGATCCATTGATAAACTTAGAGGAGTAGGAGTTTGTCCACGGAAGACACTGAAAAGCAAGGAATTAGAGAAACTGGAGTAGGAGTTTATCCACCCTTTCTTTCATTCCCATTTCTGTGCCTTCCGTGCTATCCGTTGATAAAACCCAATCCAAAGGTCACACTTTTTACAAGCCCACATCCAGAACCTTAGTTTTACCTGAATGATTCCGCGAATTGTCCGGTAAGAGTAGGAGCTTATCCACGGAAGACACTGAAAAGCAAAGAATTAGAGAAACTGGAGTAGGAGTTTATCCGTAAGCCTTCGGTAAATTGCGTATTGCCCAATAGCTGTTTATAATTTAATATTCCACGGCAGGTAAGACTCGAGGTTATTTGATTTTTCGTTCGGTAATTTTTCCAGCAGTGTTTTGATGT
>SKJJ01000030.1 GCA_007115975.1 Chitinispirillum sp. | reverse complement strand
TTTTTCTTTATCGAGCAGACCAGCGCTCTGAGAGCAGTGCGTTGATTATCACCGGGGCAGCTCTGCGGAGTAAAATGTCCTCGTACCTGTTCAGGTTACTATCTGGGTCGAAGACGCGACGGTTCTCCGCAGGGCTCTCAATCGGAAACGGGATCGGTGTCTCTTTTGTAGGACTGCGCTCCAGCCTTTGTGGCCTCTGTTCAACTCATAGATGCTAAGTTAAGGAACGATCTATCAAATATCCAAGGCTACAGTATGATCCGCTCAACCTGAGCAAAGGTCCGCCGGAGTCGAAGGGTTCCTGCTTTGCAACAACCCTCAATAATTTACTTTAAATATTTTTATTTAGGTGCGTCCGAGGCGTTTAGTAGTATCAGCTATCTTTCTACTGAGACCCGGTTGACTCCAGTCGGGCTCTGTTTCTAATAGGATTGACTCCATCAACAATGATAAACCGTGTAGTATGCCAAAAAACTGCACTTCATTGCAAGTCTGGATACCGATAAAAAAAACTGCATGAACAACCGTTTGTTCACTGGTCAACAGAGAAGGAAGGCAACCATGGAAAATTGAACATCATGGTTTTAACACACAAAAAAACTGCGGGTACAATCTGGAACATGTTGATTGGGAAAACGAAAATGCTGCTAAATGTTTCTGCCTGTATTTACAGATAACACACACCATCAACCAATTGATCGAATATGGTTCACTTATCACCAATATGCTATCAAACGTTATGGCAGTATCCAAAACCTCAGCCGGGCTTTGCTGGATGAATTCCGGTTCATAGAGATAGAAAAGGAGGACATTAACAATCTGTTCACAACTGCCTTTCAGATCAGATTGTCCCCGAATACTTGATAGTCTGTTCTTATGTTGTAGCTTTTTTCGATTACAACCCGCAAAATACCCAATTGTAATACATGCCATCTTTTTAGGGCCTAAACCACTGTATTACCCTTACTTAAGGTCAAAAAAAACATGAGGCTATGATTGAGCGTTCATGTAGCGGCAAGTTACATTTCTAATAAAATCACTCCGCAGAGCTGGAAGAAACCTATAGTTATTGCGTGAACGCTTATCAACGATCTATTTTAATTGTCATTTCTTTTTTCAACTATGGAGGTTTTTGTATGGCAAGAGAAACAGTAATTACCAGATTTACACTTAAGGGCAGGGAAATTCTTTCTTCATACGCAAGCATGACCCTTGAGGGAGTAATGACTGCACACGTCAGCAGTGGTAAAAACAGCTGGAAAATCGAAGAGCGCAACGGGATCGCTAAAGGAACTTCAGATGGCGAAAGTGAAGCAATCTACATCCCGAATGACAAGGCGATTAAATCCATCGACAAAAACATCGCACCGCTTCTTCCAAAAAAAGTCACCATACGTAAACCTTCAGATATTCTTGATGCATGCAGAGCGTTTGACCTGAAGATGGTTGAAAAGGCCGGATCCAACAAAAAAACCTGGGGTGGTAATGCCTGCCTTGCTTCATCCACGGTGTTTTTTCAGACTCTGCTGGCTGCTTCAGGCTTTAAGCCATGGGAAGTTCTGACCAACGGAAAAAAACCAAAAAATTTCTACATGCCGAATATAGCTTTCAACATGGTCTGCGGTGGAGAGCACGTTCCCGGTACAAAACAGGATGTCCAGGAGATGTTCTTCTTCAGCATGAAAGACAAGTCGGTAAAGGATGTGTTTGTAACTGGCACACAGTTCTTTCGTCAGTTTGAAAAGAACCTGGTAAGAGACAACCTTCCTACCGGTACTGCAAAGGAACGCGGTTTTGTCTTCCCGGTGAAAGACAACTTTGAAGGCCTTAGCAGAATCAAAGAGTGTGCTTCACAGTTAAAGCTCAAAGAAACCGACTACGCAATCGGGACAGACAATGCATTCTCTGAAATTCAGAAAACAGATAAACTTCGCCAAGAGGGTAAATACGACCTGAGATTTTCCGGCCAGGGTATCAAAACCCGTGAAGAGCTTGTTGAATTTGATTACTCAATAGTTAAAAGTGCCAAAAACTTTGTAACTATGGAAGATCCAGGATCAGAACATGATCTTGAAGCGCACAAGCTGATGAATGCCAAATACGGTGACAGAACACAGATTGTTCTGGATGATATCGCGGTGACTCAGATGCGTTTTATTATTCCCTTTCTTGCCGCTCCTGAGAGAGAAAATCGCGCCGGTAACTCTGTACTGATTAAACTCAATCAGGCTGGCACATTTACCGAAACTCTTATAGCATCTCAGATTGTTCTTGGTGTGGCAAACGCAGAGGAAGTTGAAATGTTCCTCACCGCCCGTAAGGACATTAAAAAAACCATGGCTGACCTTAAAAAACTTGGCGTAAAAAGCCTCGAAGAAGCTCTTGCCAACATCAAAAACGGTGGATTCACAGCATTCTTCTCTCACCGCTCAACCGAAGGAACTTCAGAGTTTCTGCCTCTGCTGCCACTGATGTTCGGTTCTGTCAGTCGCAAAGTATGGTTCAAGGCTGGTGCGCCAAACGGAGAGAGAAACCTTCAGAACTACAACCCTCTTATCAGAGCTGAAGAAGAGATGACAAGCAAGGGAATAAACGTTGAGGTAGCCGGGTTTGAGGGTTTACCTGACGGAGTGGAGATTCCTGCACTTAAAAACAACAAGAAGTAAATCAATAGGCACTTATGCGCACAAAGTAAAAGAGGAGTCCCTTGGGACTCCTCTTTTTTTATGCACTACCATTTGATAAGTTTCTAAATAGTTGGCAGGATTGTGAATCTGCCAATAGACCGGGAATTTACAACACCAAAAGTGGGAAATAAAGTACTCAACTATGTACAGCAACGTTTCATTTGAAACATGTAAATAGAAATGAGTGAACTGACTGTTTGAAATCTGAGGAGTTATAAACCATTTAACCAATAAATTCAGCATCAGGTTTGAACGGTCGAAAACTTACTATACCACGACACCAGTTAAAGCTACATAGAGTACGATTTTTTTAACACCGTCTATACCGTAGTGGTCCTCATTCTTCCATTTTTGTCATCTGCGAGCCGGCATGCCTTTGCTCAAGTTTTTTTCCGACCTTCTGCCATAGCTCCTGTGGCTTTATGACTTCACCACCCCGTATGGCAAAAGACCCCTTTGCTGATTCGATCTCTGAATCTATTTCAGACTGCTCAATGGAATAATTCTTAGAGAAGTAATTATAAAGTTCTTGCCTCGTGGGCCATTTGTATTCTTCGGAGCGATTCACATAAAGCCTGTTCATAAGTATATCTCCTTGTTTTTTCAGTTTGAAAAAAAAATAGAGTGATGATTATCCGGAGTCGAGGGCTAAGAGGTGAGCAAATCATGAAATAACCCTTAACTTGGCACAACCTATACCTTTACCCTTACAGTGTTTCACAAACAATAGTATTACAATCAAGACTGCCCCGTACTTTTTGAGCAGTATGTAAATCAGGAACCACACCGACCATGGTAGAACCAGAACCACTCATGACCGCTTGCTCACACCCCGCAGCAAGCATCTTCTCCCTCAGGTCCAGCAGTGCCGGATACTTTGTAAACACCGAAAGTTCGAAATCATTGTGCATAGATTTTAAAACAGCAATCCTGTCTCCAGAAACCAAAGCGGCTAACACCTGCTCTGTATCTACAGCTCTTTGGCCCACAAGATCATAATCGATACCACCATATGCCTGCCCCGTAGAGACACCAAATGGGGGCTGCGCCAAAACAAAGACAAACTGCAGTGATGGTGAAACTTTTTGCAGCAAACCCGTAGTTTCAGTATCAAATGCCGTTCCACCCTCAAAGAAAAAGGGGACATCCATTCCAAGCTCCCTGCCAATCTCCTTTTTTTGCACTTTTGATAATTCAAGTTCCCATAACTGATCAAGAATGAAGATGACCGTAGCAGCATTGGCACTCCCACCCGCAAGCCCCCCCATAACCGGGATTCTTTTTTCTATGGCAATCCTTACGTTTTTATCGATTCCATATCGTCTTTTTACCAACTCTGCTGCCTTCCAGCAAATATTGCGACCATCACAGGGTACCATCTCATTGTCACACTCCAGAACCATTGAGCGGTTCTCTTCAACTGTAATGGTATCGTGAAGAGTGACCTGGTGCTTTACTATTCCAAGTTCATGGTACCCTGTATAAGCACCGCTCTTGATTTTTCGGATAATATCCAGCGACAAAGTAAGACGGGTATTGGATTTTCTCTTTATCATTTACACCAAACAGTTTGAATTATACTCTTCTATTCCTGTTTTAAAAAATAGTTTCTGCACTAAAAGATCACTTATACCCATTGCCTGGATATCCATCTCTCTACCTCTTTCATTCACTTTTTACATACCTAACTGCTTCAGAGCATACAACCTAAAACTTACTGCGCCCCCGAAAAGACAGGGACATCCAGCTGGAATCACCATTTTCAACTGTTTACTTTTTGATATCTAACGGTCAGAAAACGGCCCTCCCGCACCGAACTCTTTTCTCAGAAGCCCCGGATATTATCCGGTTTTCATAATCACAGCAATTAAAAGACGACCCTTTTTTGTTTTTATGAGAATTAATTCGCAAAAAAACAGTTACCGTTCCCCTTCGCGTATCAATTAATGTCGCTTTCTGGTGCAACAATAGACTACTTTGTAGGCTACACTCTATAATGGGAAGTCGGGGTGAGGGGAGTGGAAGGAGGCCTAGGC
>SKJJ01000111.1 GCA_007115975.1 Chitinispirillum sp. | reverse complement strand
TGCATTCATTGAGTTTCTTTTCCACCTCGATGAGTTGCGATTCTGAATTAAAAACCACTGGGAAGTAGGAGTAATTCGGTTCGCCGCTATGTATTGTTTGAAGTTTCAGGCTGCCCATGTTTTTTAACGCATCTTTATATCGCATATAGACTCTTTTTCTGTCTTCCAAAACTGCATCATAGTATTTCAGATTGGCCATCCCAAGAGCCGCATGCACTTCGGTCATTTTTCCATTGAACCCGTCTTCCACAATCTCTTTGGTATCGTCATGCCCGAAGAAACGGATGCGTTTGAGTTTTTCATGCAGATCGGAATCTCTGGTAATGCATCCACCGCCTTCGGCTGTGTTTAAGAGTTTTGTGGCATGAAGGCTGGTAGCGGTGATATCTCCGTACTCCAGAAGACTTTTTCCATTGTAGGTGGAACCAATGGCATGTGCGCCATCATATATGACTTTCAGATCGTGTTTCTTTGCAATTGATTCGATGGTATCGATGTCGCATGGGTTGCCAAAAACATGTACCGGCATGATGGCAACAGTCTTATCCGTAATTAAGCTTTCTATTTTATGAGGATCAATGTTTAAAGTACAAGGATCTATATCACAGAATACAGGTGTACAGTCTTCCCACTTTATCGCGCTTACCGTTGCAATCCAGGTAAAAGGGGTGGTGATAATTTCACCCTTCAGTTCCAAAGCCTTTATGGCCATCTGAATGGCAATGGTACCGTTGGACACAGCTACAAAGTTCTCAATCCCCAGTTTAAAGCAGAGATCCTTTTCCAGTTGTTGCACCAGGGGGCCGTTGTGGGTGAGTATACCGCGCTCCCAAACACCTTTAAGCAGTTCAACGTATTCTTCCAGTGGAGCAAGGGATGGCATTGTGACATACACAGGTTTTTTATTCATTGGCTTTAAGTTTACTTTCGTCTATCAGACGGGCCTGGTTGACATTCTGCTTATATTCTTTATCAAGCTTTTGCGGATCTCCTGAACGGATGAGATTGCAGAAGTAGACTAACATGTTTTTGAAATGATGATCCGGTTGCAGGGAGATCATCTCTTTTGCGCTTTGAGTTTCCAGTTCGATGATTGGAACGTGTGAAGGAGGTGCAGTAAAGATCCGGCCTGTAGAGAGCTTCCCCTTGCTGCCCCAAAGCTCAAGATTGCACTGGTATTGATGATTGAACCCGAAAGCTGTCTCTCCAAACATGGTGCCATTTTTCTGTTTGAGATACGCCCCTCCCCAGATATCGACCTCTTTGTCTTGTGTGAAATTCAGATTGGCGGCTTTAACTTCAATATCATGCCCCATGATGATCTGTGCAATTTTTAAAGGATACGCACCAGTATCAAGCAGAGCACCTCCACCCAGGGCTTTTTGGTAGCGAATGTCATTTGGCTCTGGCAAGCCGGGAAATCCAAAAGAGGATCTGAAACATCTCAGCTCTCCGATTGTCCCATCACTAATCAGATCTAAAACAGACTGTAATTGGCTATGAAAGCGAAACTGAAAATTCTCCACCAATGCCAGCTTCTTTTCCTTTGCAATTGAATTCAGGTGCTTTACATCTTCATAATCGCATGCCAGGGATTTTTCCACCAGTACATGCAATCCTTTCAAGAGAGCTTTTTCCACCCACTCGAAATGAAGGCTGTTGGGGAGAGGGACATACACAGCATCCAATTCTGGCTGATCAAGCAGTCTTTGGTAGCAATCAAATGCACTGGTGCTGAATTCAGAGGCAAATTCCTGCGCCCTATCGAGTGTGCGGCTTGCTATTCCAGCTAATTTGAGATGGTCCTGCAACTCAAGAATGGCCGGTACAACTGAGCGTTTGGCGATATTTGCGCATCCAAGTACGCCTATGTTAAGTATCTTTTGCATGTCTTTTTAAATAAAGGAAATGGCCGCAATAAGGCTGCGCGCCTGGATGTTTAGATAGTTGTTGAATTTAAGAAAAGTATATAATTGGTTCAGTGTCATCCACACAAATTTTTCTGGCAACTCAATGGGAACATCATCTCCCGCAATAACGATCATGTTTCTGTTCTGCTCACGGAAAAAACGCCCTCCCTCTTCAGATTGCAAGGTGTCGAAAACGATTTGCTCCCTTTTGGCACTGAGCACATATTTCAAAAAAGGCAGTTGTGCTTTCTTCGATTTTCTGTAATTGCCGGTTAAGCACTGAACAGTCGGTGCGAACTCTATGATGTCGTGGTTTCCACATTCAAGTTTTGCCTGTACCGCAAAATGGAGTATGCCGTTTATTTCCCTGCAGACAAACGCGCACAACCCCTCCTGAGCGGGTTCGACCATGGGTTGACTCCATTTCAAGACTTCGCGGTTGCCAATCTCTACATCAACAGCAATAACTTTAAAATACTTGTTTTCCCTATGGTAAATTTCTCCATCACCAACAACCCAATTGCTTAACTCATGCAAAGAGACTTTTTGCACATCCAGATCATATATGCTCTTGAACTGGGTCAGGAACGTAATGATGTTTTCTATGGTATGAAGACTACCGGTTTTTGTCAGTGCGGATTTCAGAAATTGTTTTTGTATTTCATTTGAATTGCTGTCGTAGCCCAGATAGTTGAAGAAATTGATGACATCGGGTTCAAAGTCTCCAAAGGGAATGCCGGATACGACGGTACGGGTATCCATGTTTACAAGGTTGTCGTGTTGCATCAGTTTTTTCAATTGGCCTAAAGTCAACCAGACAAAGTTATCGTACATCGGAATGTCATCATCGGTTTTTATGATTATGTTTCTGTTTCTTTTACGAAGAAACCGTGCGCCCTGCTCTGATTGCAATTGATCCATAAGGATTTGGTGAGGTTTGGCATTTTGAAAAAATTCTAAGTAGAGCGGCTTTTTCCCATGATGTACTTGCGTGTAATTACTGCGCGTTGCCTGCAATGTGGGAGAAAGCTGCACATAATTGACATTGCCTGGTTCAATTTTGGCCTGCATCAGAAAATGAAGTATGCCGTTAAACTCTTTTGCGATAAACCCCAAATATCCAATTTCACATTGATTGATGATTGGCTGATCCCACTGAGGAATGGGTCCCCAGTTGGTTTCGATTCTTATGCCATCAATGCTGAAAAACTTGCCTGAGCTATGCACTATGCTGCCATTACTAAGTTGCCACTGGCCCATGTTTTCAAAGGTGGTTTTACTGATATTTACTTCCACTTTTTTATTTTGAGCACTCAGCCATTCTATAAGATCGGGGGTTTGCATAAAAGCACCCCTTGGGGCGAAGGCACTGGTTAAAAACTCATACACTCTGTGCTCATTGGCGTTGTAATTGTTCATAGTAGTGAGGTTTTTTTCGAACGGTTTATAAGAGCATGGCTGTAACGGTTAATTAATGATAAGTATACCATTTTTTCACAAGGTTTCAAGGGGTTTATTGAATAAAAACGCGAGCTCGCAGGGGGTATCGTTCTGTTTGTACAATGCCATTTTTTGGAACTTAAAGGGCAAGGGTATCTGCTTGGTGAGGCCAAAGGTCAGCCCTGGCACCCACCCCTACCGCAACTCCTCCTTAATACTCCTCTCATCCAAAAACGGATTCAACACTACAAAAAAGTAGAACCCGATCTTCTTTACTTCCATCCGTACAATGTTGGCCCACGATTGTGTCCACCACCTGCTCTCGTTCAGTTTCTCTTCGGAAAAAGCATCGGTAAAAGCCGCAATGTGGTGAAAGTTATATCGCCTGCTCTTTTCACCCCTCATTACAATTGAGTTCATTATGGATATTCTTCTCATATGCCACGGTGACGACACCAGCAGTATATCTTTTATCCCGTTGTCGTTGTGGTAATCGAAACCGAAATCCCCCCTCAACTCCCTGCGCAACAACCGCAACTCCTCAATGGTACTATCGGAAGAATCTGCCACATGGATAGTGATTTTTTGAGCAATTTCCGGATATTTTCTCCTGATCCGCACCGCATCATGCGCAGCACAGACCAAAAGCGCATCGGGATATTGTCCACTCATCAGTTGAGCGGCATGATCGACCCTGCTTCCATCACCGGAGAAGACAAAGAGCAGATCGGCCTTTTGGGGAAGGGGGTCGTTGACCACGAGCCATCGCCCCAGATTTATGAAAAAGTAGATTCCAAGCCCTGTTGCCATTATGGTTGCAGGGATGAGTGCCAGTATGATTTTTTTTCTCGAAGATCTATTCTTTGCCATAGTTTTGTGCAATTTCCTTGTTCACTACATTCACCGGTGGTGAAATTGAGGAGAGGGTTGATGTCAAAAAATTGGATGTTCTCATTTTTGGATATGTATATATATAATACGGTACACCGCTGAAATTGTTTTAATCGCTGTGGAACGAATAAGAAGTTTACCATTTAGAGGGGGTGGGATGCAAGTGGTTTTGGGGTAACAGGGGTCTTTTAAAATACTTCGGGAGAAAAAGTGAGAAGTGGAAGAGTTGAGGGAGGTTGAGCTAGCGCGAAGTGGGGGGCTGGTAGGCGTGCCCAAAGATCTGTGCCCCCTCACTTTGGAGCATTTGTGGCCAGTGGTTTAGAGTGTGGCGGTGTGGTCTGGAATCAGGGATTAGGGTTTTGTAACAGCAGCCGCCCAAAATAAAAAAAATTTATAAGAATTTGTACTGCCGGGAGGTCTCCCCCTTGAGGCTTTGGTTCGGCTACATTGAAACTTTACGTTCGGGGGGACCACCAGCGGTATTGCCGGTTAGGAAAGGAATGGAACTTTTGGCTTTGTGCC
>SKJJ01000121.1 GCA_007115975.1 Chitinispirillum sp. | reverse complement strand
TATGAGTGAAGAATCAAAGAAAATGCAGTCGCTGATGACCGAAAACCGCAAATTTCCCCCTTCAGCAGAAGCTCAGGCGAGAGCACACATCAACAGCACCGACCAATACCAGGCCATGTGGGAACGATCTATAAACGACCCGGATAGCTTTTTTCTTGAGCAGGCCGAAACACTCGACTGGATGAAGAAGCCCACAAAGGGGCTTGAATATACATGGGACACAAGGGGACGCAATGTTAAACACACCTGGTTTGAAGATGGTCAGCTCAACGCTTCCTATAACTGTCTTGACCGCCATCTCAATACTCCTGTTGCAGACAAGGTTGCTATTCTCTGGCAAGGCGAAGAGGAGAGCCAGGTTCGCAAAATTACCTATCGTGAACTTCATTCTGAAGTGTGTAAATTTGCAAATGTTCTCAAGGCAAAGGGGGTCACTAAGGGCGACAGGGTTGCTCTCTATATGCCGATGGTACCGGAACTTGCCATTGCAATGCTTGGGTGTGCCCGTATAGGTGCAATACACTCAATCGTTTTTGGCGGTTTCAGTGCTGAAGCCCTCAGGGGCAGAATCAATGATTCTAATTGTAAAGTTCTGGTAACGGCAAATGTGTCTCTTCGTGCAGGTAAATCTATCAAACTCAAGGATATTGCAGATGCAGCGCTGCAGGATTGCCCCAGTATCGAAGCGGTGGTTGTGTCCAAAACCAACGATGAGTCATGTGAGATGGTTGATGGTCGTGACACATGGTATCAGGATGAGATGGCAAAGGTGGACGTAAATTGTGAACCCGTTGCAATGAATGCAGAGGATTACCTTTTTATTCTTTATACCTCAGGTTCCACAGGAAAGCCAAAAGGTGTAGTACACTCAACCGGCGGATACCTTTTGCATGCTTCTCTTACCCATAAATACATCTTTGATATCCATGATGATGATGTGTACTGGTGTACCGCAGATATCGGTTGGGTAACAGGGCACAGTTACATTGTTTACGGACCACTGGCAAACGGTGCAACTTCAATTATGTTTGAGGGTGTTCCTACCTACCCTGATGCAGGGCGTTTCTGGCAGATTGTTGAGAAATTTAAAGTCACCGTTTTCTACACCGCTCCAACCGCTATCAGGGCCCTTATGCGTCTCGGTCAGGAGTGGCCCAAAAAGTATAATCTCGATTCTCTCAGGGTGCTTGGAAGTGTGGGAGAGCCTATTAACCCAGAAGCGTGGGTGTGGTACCATGAAAATATTGGTCATACGAAGTGTCCGATAGTTGATACCTGGTGGCAGACGGAGACCGGTGGTATTATGATCAGTGCTCTGCCTGGGGTAAGTACGCTGAAACCAGGCAGTGCTTCACGCCCTTTCTTTGGTGTTGATCCGGTTGTTATTCATGATGACGGAACACCGTGCGGTCCCAATGAGGGTGGGAAGCTGTGTGTGAAGAAACCGTGGCCAGGAATAATGCGCACCACATGGGGTGATCACGACAGATTCATTGATGTCTATTTCTCTATGTTTAATGACATGTATTTCACCGGCGACGGTTGCCGAGTTGATGAAGAGGGGGATTTTTGGCTGCTTGGTCGGATTGATGATGTGGTGAATGTATCCGGTCACCGTATAGGTACCGCAGAAGTGGAGAGTGCACTGGTGAGTCATCCCAAGGTAGCAGAGGCTGCTGTTGCTCCTATGCCTCATGATGTCAAGGGGCAGGGGTTGTATGCCTACGTGACACTGGGTGAAGGAGTGGAGGAGACCGATGAGCTCAAAAAGGAGCTTGTTAATCATGTGCGCAAAGAGATTGGTCCTATTGCTGCACCGGATAAAATTCAGTTTGCTCCCGGATTGCCAAAGACCAGATCCGGAAAAATTATGCGCAGAATTTTAAGGAAAATTGCTGAAAATGATACCAGTAACCTTGGTGATACCAGTACGCTTGCCGATCCGAGCGTGGTGGAATCTCTCATTAAAAATCGCCAGTAATTTTTCCGGTCTACTGTTTTTTGTGCCCTGTACCAACTTCTTCGGTGCGGGGCACTCGTTTTATCGAGCATGGAATCTATTAATAACCCATTGAATTATATTGATAGGAGCGGATATGTCAGATGAGAAACTGTTCAATCGCTGGCTGGTTGTTGCCGGTGCACTCATTATACAGGTGAGTCTGGGGGCTGTCTATATATGGAGTGTTTTTCAAACTCCACTGCAGGAAGTATTCCCGTCATGGTCTGAGACTGCTGTTACCCTTCCGGCTCAAATTGTTCTTGCTGCGTTTGCTTTGGCGGTAATCTTTGGAGGACGTTTTCAGGATCGGCTTGGCCCAAGAAAGGTTGCAACAGCAGGAGGAATCATTTTGGGAGCTGGTTTGATACTTGCAAGTTTTACCGCAGTTATGCCCCCCACATTTGCGCTTATCTGGCTTATCTTTACCTTTTCTGTACTGGGTGGGATAGGGATTGGTTGCGCCTATGTATGCCCCATTGCTACATGTGTTAAGTGGTTTCCAGATAAAAGGGGTTTGATAACCGGGCTTGCGGTTGCTGGTTTCGGTGCCGGAGCATTTTTCTTTGCCCCACTGGCAAGGGCTTTGATTTCTGGTGACTATTATCAGATGTTTGGTATAACTGTTTTTTCTCTCCCCCGGGTAGGCGTGTTTAATACATTTATGGTGCTGGGGATTATTTTCCTTGCAGCGGTTGTTTTAGGTGCGCAGTTTTTGAGAAATCCACCTAATGGATACATGCCGAAAGGGTGGACCCCACCTCAGAGTGCTTCTGGTCAACCACTTCTGAAAGTTGATTTCACTCCCTCTGCCATGCTCAGAACACCTGCGTTCTGGATGTTGTGGGTAACCTATTTTGCTGGCTGTACTGCAGGTTTGCAGGTGATTATGAAAGCCTCACCTATCTGGCAATCCTTTAGCATCCCTGGTTTTGGTGTGCCGGTTGCCGAGGCTGATTTCCTCTCTGTGGCTGCATTGGGTGCTATGGCGGTATCTATTCTTGCAATTTTCAACTCTGTTGGCCGTATCCTCTGGGGCAAAATTTCCGATATGATCGGTCGTAAGGCAGCACTGACAATTATGTTTTTTATTTGTGGTTTAGTTATGTTGATTCTTAATACGATGCAAAGCTATCCGCAGTTTGTTTTGGGAATCGGTTTAATTGGCCTATGCTTTGGGGGGTATCTTGCTCTTTACCCTGCAGTGACCGCAGACTTTTTTGGGACCAAGCACATTGGTGCCAATTACGGCTGGATGTATACCGCTTATGGTGCTGGTGGAATTGCTGGACCTTTACTGGCTGCCAAACTGATGCGGGTTGAGGATTCTGTACCGTATATGGTAACGAGTGCAACCGGTGATATCTCCAAAAATTTGTTCACTGTGGCTAATTACCAGGCTGCATTTGTTGTGGCTGGTGTTGCATGCATCTTTGCCGCTTTTGTAATGATGATGGTCAAAGCACCGAACATAGAAGAATCACAGAATCTAAAAGTTGCTGCGCCCTCTGAAACGTTGAAAGGCTGATCTGTTACCTCAAGAGTGCATATGAAAAGAGGGTGTTATGAGTGGAAAAATTACTGGTGAAGAAGCTCTTAAAAATCTTGTTGAGGGCAATTTGAGGTTTGCATATGATCATTCACTGTACCCCAGAAACTGGGGAATGAAACGCCAGAAACTGTTTAAGGGGCAGACCCCCTTTGCTGTTATCGTTGGTTGCTCTGACTCAAGGGTATGTCCTGAGATTATTTTCGATGCAAATTTGGGGGATCTTTTTGTTATCCGTACCGCAGGGCATGTGATGGACGGATCGGTTTTGGGTAGTATGCAGTTTGCGGTCAAGCATCTAAAAGTTCCGCTGATAGTGGTGCTTGGACACTCCGGATGTGGTGCTGTAGAGGCTGCAATTAACAGAGCCAAGGAAGTACAGTCGCTTAAAAAACTGATTAAGTCTATACACCACTCCATAAAGTCTTATCTGCGGGAAAAAAGACCGGATATGGATCAAGTCATAGAGGAGCACACAAAACATGATGCTGAGGATTTGAAAAAGAGATGGTCATTTTTTTTACCCTACATTCAGAGAGGCGATTTGAGGGTTATTGCTGCGCATTATGAAATGTCAACTGGGTTGGTGAAGTTTTTCGATCACAAGAAGCAACGACATGAGCTTCCTGAGGGAGAGCGGGAGCAGGTTTGCGGAATTTGAAAAAGAGGGCAGCGCTACTGACCAGTGCTGCTCTATGATGTTGGATTAGGCGAACGATCATCTCTTTTTGCTTACGGGTTTCGGGGCCGGGACCGTGTTTCGTGTTTTTCTGATTTTTTGGTGATTTGTAAGAGACGATCGGAAAAAAAGATGAAAGGCGGTAAGCGAGACCCGGTCCCGGAAGCGAAGGGGAGAGGGGTGAGATCGATCAGTCCGCAATTCCGTGAATCGGAAAGATGTTTTTCTTCACCAGTTCAACGGTTTTGTTGATTGTGTCAAAAAGCTGTTCTTTTTCAGGTGCAGGGGTATAGTAGTGCATATCTTTTAATCCTGCATCCCACTCGCTGCTCCCGAGGAACACGCCTCCCATGCCAAGGCTCATCGGGTTATCGGGTTCTATATCACACAGGATACTCCAGCTCAGAGCCCAGCCTCGTGCTGTATCAGAAGGGGTGTAACCACCACCGCCGGTTGCAAGAATAGGGATCCCCAAGTCACGCAGTTGGGGAAGGATATCTGTCAGTACATTGTTGGTCATTTTCAGATTGGTAAGGGGATCACCGCACAGGATATCCATACCGATCTCCAGCACCAACACATCTGGTTTAAATTTTTCAAGCAGTTTTGGCACGATACTTCTGTATGCCAGGAGATAAAGATCATCATCGCATCCGGCAGGTACGGGGATATTTGTGCAGAACCCTTTTCCCTTTCCTGTACCGATCTCATTTTCAAAACCGCTTCCGGGAAAGAGCGTGTTACCACTTTCGTGCATCGAGAGGGTGAATACGGCGGGGTCATCGATAAATGCTTTTTGGGTTCCGTTTCCGTGGTGGGCATCAATGTCGAGGCAGAAGACTTTTTTTCCTGCGTTTTTCAAAATAGTGCAGGCAATTGCCACATCATTGATATAGCAGAAGCCGCCAGCTTCACTGCTGTAGGCGTGATGATACCCACCGGAGGGGTTAAAGGCCACCTGGGCTCTGTTTTCAAGGATCAGTTCCGCGGCCCTTATGGTTCCCCCGGCAGCAAGGGATGCATAGTTGTAAAGATCCGAGAATATGGGGCAGTCTCCTGTTCCAAGGCCCATAAAGAGGTCCTGAGCAGTCATATTACCTGCGGAAACCCTCCTGAGTGCTTCGAGGTAGGGCTTTGTGTGAAAAAGAAGAATCTCCTCATCTTTGGCTTTGCGGGGGGGTTCCTCGAAGCGGTCCTTGTCGTTGGTGTAAAGGCCGTTTTGGAGCAGGATATCTTTTGTCATTGATGCGCGTTGGGTTTTAAATGGGCTTTCGGGTGGGTATTGGTACTGTTGAATCTCTTTTGAGTGGATGAAAGCAGCAGCAGAGGGTTTCATTAAAGATATCCTTCCGGGATAGTAGCTCAATAGGTTGAGGCCGGAGAAAAATCTACCAAACCAAGAGTAAAAAAGGCGATAGATACACAAATTAAATATATGTTTTTTTATGTGCCTGATGGCATATCTGTTAAAGTTTTTTGTGTTGCATAATGTATTTTAATACTCTTTTGGATTTTATCCGGGGGACAGTTTACTATATCTAGATTGGATTAGCCACAGGAAAGGAATTCTGGTATGAATTTTGAGAAGCTGCTTCGCCCTCAGTCTGTTGCCGTTATAGGGGCATCGACAGACAGCAGAAAAGTAGGGAATAACGTACTTGATAATATTATTCAGGGAGGTTTTGAAGGCCACATCTATCCGATTAACCCGAAGGTGGATAAAATCCTTGGTTTGAAGTGTTACCAATCGCTCACTGACATACCAGAAAAGGTAGATCTTGCAGTGATTGTGATAAAACGGGATCTGGTTGTTCCCGTGCTCAGGGAGTGTGCTTTAGGTGGTGTTAAGGCGGTGATAATCATAACGGCCGGCTTTGGTGAGATTGGTGAAGAGGGACGAAAACTTCAAAATGACATAATCCAGATAGTTCGGCAGAACAAGATGATAATGATGGGGCCCAACTGTCTGGGGTTGATAAATCCCTGGCACAAACTGAATGCTTCATTCGGTCAGGGGATCGGGGAGCCGGGGTCAATCGGTCTTATCTCTCAGTCCGGAGCGCTCATTACAGCTATTCAGGATATGTCGGTTGAAACCAGAACCGGTTTTTCTGTAATGGCTTCACTTGGAAACAAGGCATCACTGGATGAGGTGGATTTTCTGAGAAATCTGCGGTATGATGATAACACCAAAGTGGTTGCAGCCTATCTTGAGGATATCTCAAGGGGGCAGGATTTCATGCGTGTTGCAGAGCGTGTGAGTAAGACAAAACCGGTGGTGATACTAAAGGCTGGCCGAACCGAATCGGGGGCAAAGGCTGCTTCATCACACACCGGAAGTCTGGCCGGGGCTGACAGTGCTTATAACAGCGCCTTCGAGCGTACCGGTGTTATACGGGTTGAATCCATTGAGCATCTCTTTGATATCTGTACAGCATTTGCCTATCAGCCACTTCCTCAGGGGGATAGAGTTGCGGTTGTTACCAATGCCGGTGGACCGGGGATCATGATGACCGATGCTTTGGAGATGGCGGGACTAAAGATGGCCAGGCTCAGCGATTCAGTGAAAGAGGAGTTGATGAACTATCTTCCTGCTGCGGCATCTGCTCATAATCCGGTTGATGTGCTTGGGGATGCCGGGGGGGAGCTGTATGGTAAATCGATGGATATCCTGCTGGAGAGTGACAGTGTTGATGGTTTGATTGTTATTCTTACCCCCCAGAAGATGACCGATGATGTGGCAATAGCCGAAGCGATTGTGGCAGCTTCCAAAAAATACAGTAAGCCGATACTGGCTTGTTTCATGGGGGCAAAGATTGTTGCAGAGGGGATCGGTCTTCTCAGAGAGAACAAAATCCCCCAATACTCCATCCCTGAACGTGCAGCCTATGCAATGCGTGAAATGGTGAGCTACTCCAATTATAAAAGGCGCCCCCTGCGGGTGGTAGAGCGATTTGCCGTAAACAAAATTCCGGTTATAAAAACTATTCGCTCTGTGCTCAGTAAAGGGTTTCTGGAGATTGGAGAGATTGATGCCAAGGCAATAATGAAGGCCTATAATTTCAATGTACCCCCTGGGCTTTTGGCTACCAATGTAGAGGAAGCTGCAAGTTTTAGTGCTGAAATCGGGTTTCCTGTGGCAATGAAGATCTCATCGCCCGATATTCTCCATAAATCAGATGTGGGGGGAGTCAGAATCGGGATGCAGAATGTTGCAGCAGTTGAGGATGCCTTTGAGTTGATGATGATGCGGGTTAAAAGAAAGATGCCTCATGCGGAGATAAGAGGTGTATTGCTTGAAAAGATGATCCTTGGCGGAAGAGAAGTTATACTGGGAATGAAAAAGGATCCGCAGTTTGGGCCGGTACTGATGTTTGGGTTAGGGGGGATATTTGTGGAGGTTTTAAAGGATGTCTCTTTTGGGCTTGCCCCGATTACAAGTGAGGAGTGTATAAAGATGATTGAGAGTACAAAGTCATATAAACTTCTCACCGGGGCTCGTGGAGAGAAACCATATGACATCCTCTCAATAGTTGAAAACATTCAGCGCATGTCTCAGTTGGTAATAGACTTTCCTGAAATCTCTGAAATAGATATTAACCCACTCAAGGTAGGCTATGAGGGTGACGGGGCATATGTGGTTGATGCAAGAATAGTATTAGAAAAGGAGAAAGTGTAAAATGCCTGCATGGGAAAAGTTGTATGAGAAAAAGATAATGTCTGCTAAAGCGGCAATTCGTAAAGTCAACCCGGGTGATCGTATCTTTATTGGTACCGGCTGCGGGCAACCTCAGGTTCTGGTTGATGAACTGGTTAATGATGATAACGACATTGTGGATGCTGAAATATATCACCTGCTTACGCAGGGTGATGCTCCCTATATTCGTCAGGAGTATGCTAAAAAATTCAGAACGCACAGTTTCTTTCTGGCCGCAAATGTCAGAGAGGGCATTGTAAGTGGCAGGGGTGATTACATCCCCATTTTTCTGTCTGAAATTCCTACTCTGTTTCGCTCCGGAAGGCTTCCTGTTGATGTGGCTTTGATTCAGACCAGTCCACCTGATCGCAATGGAAATCTCAGTCTTGGGATTTCGGTTGATATCGTTAAGTCAGCGGTGGAGAACAGTCTTACCATTATTGCCGAAGTAAATCCGAATATGCCCCGGACAATGGGGGAATCTTTTATCCCTCTGGACATGGTTGATGCTGTTGTGCTCAGTGATAAAGATATTCTTGAGTTTCGTTTGCCGGAGTCTGATTCTGTTATTGAAAGTATCGCAAAAAATGTAGCATCCCTTATTGATGATGGGTCTACGATTGAAGTTGGTATTGGGCATATTCCCCAGGCGGTACTTCAGTATCTTGGCAATAAAAGGAATATTGGAGTGCACACCGAGATGTTTAATGATGCAATTATTCCTCTTGTGGAGAGTGGGGTTATTAACGGGGCAAGAAAAAGTAAAAACCGTGGAAAGATCACCGCAAGTTTCTGTCTGGGTACCCGTAAGTTATATGACTTTGTAAATGAAAATCCGATCTTTGAATTTCGTCCTTCTGAATATGTCAATGACCCCTATATCATTAGTCAGCATAACAAAATGGTAGCCATCAATGTGGCTATTGAGGTTGACATGACCGGTCAGGTGTGCTCTGATTCAATCGGCTACAATTTCTACAGTGGGGTAGGCGGGCAGGTGGATTTTAATCGTGGTGCAACCCGATCCAAAGATGGAAAGGCGATAATTGCTCTGCCGTCCACAACCCGTGATGGTAAAACATCCCGAATCGTTCCGAGGCTTACTGAGGGAGCCGGTGTGGTGCTCAGCAGAGCGGATGTACACTATGTTGTTACTGAGTACGGCGTGGCTAATCTGTTCGGGAAAAATATCAGAGAACGTGTACTTGCTTTGGCTGAAATTGCACATCCGGATTTCAGAAATGATATTCTCAAGGAGGCCAAGGCGCGCTCCTATATCTATCCTCATCAAAAAGAGCTGCCGGCCAAAGGGTTTCATAGCACCAAAGAGTACCCGACTACCCGCACTCTTGTTGATGGCACCAAGCTGCACTTTCGCCCTATCCGTCCCAGTGATGACAAAGGGTTACGGGATATGCTGTACACTCTCTCTGAACAGTCAATTGCCTTTAGGTTCTTTCAGCCGATAAAGGCTTTCCCCCATAAGTTTATACAGGATTTTACTACCATTGACCTCTCAAGTGACATGGCCATAGCAGCTGTTCTTCAGGACCTTGGCGGTGAACAGGTTATCGGTGTTGCTCACTACTACCTCAATGAATCAACCAAACGGGCGGAAGTTTCGTTTCTTGTTCGTGATGACTGGCAGTCCAAGGGCGTTGGGACCTATCTTCTTGATATCCTTACCGATATTGCCCGTAAACGGGGTGTGGAAGGATTTGAGGCACGGGTATTGGTGAGAAACCAACTGATGCTCTCTGTTTTCTATAATTCAGGTTTTGAAATTACTACAAAGCTTGAGGATGATGCTTACGTGATTTCTTACGATATTATAAAAAAGAGAGCCGAGCAGGGAGAGGGATAATTTTTTCTCAGAGCGAAACCTGCACAGGCACAATCAATTGATCTGAAGTTGATACAGAGGAGTTGTTATTGTTTAATCTGTATTCAGTAAGTGTGGGAGTGCAGAGCAGGGGTTCGCAAGGGGTGACGTTTGTGGTGAGGCGCAGTTGTAAATATTCACAAGCGGCTGAGGTGCTGTCTTTTCGAGTTTTTTTTGGAGAATAAAAGAATGAAAATGTGGGATGGACGTTTCAGTAAATCTTCAGACCGTTTGATGGAGGTTTTTAATAACTCTTTACCGTTTGATAAGGAGTTGATAGAGGAGGATATTGCCGGCAGTGTTGCATGGGTTAATGCATTGTGCCGTATCGGTATTTATACCTCCAAGGAACGGGACAAGGTCATTGAAGGATTACAATTGATACTGCAGGATTACCGGGCAGGGAAAATTGAATTCCTTGACTCTGATGAAGATATACATATGGCAGTTGAACGTATATTGGTTGAAAAAATCGGCGGTGCTGCAGCTAAACTTCACACCGGAAGATCACGCAATGATCAGGTTATCACTGATACACGGATGTATACAAAAAAGGTCCTGCGCTCCATCCGGGATGAGATTGTAAATCTGCAGAGAGCTATTGTACAACGTGCAAAAAGTGACAGTGACATAATTGTACCCGGTTACACTCATCTCCAGCAGGCACAACCGGTTCTTCTCTCCCATTACTGGATGTCATTTTTCTTTATAATGGAGAGGGAAAAGAGTCGAATTGATCATGCGTTTGAATCTGCAGATATATTATCTCTTGGAGCTGGAGCAATTGCTGGAAGTGGGTTTGATGTAGACCGTGAGAGTATTGCCAAGGAACTAGGTTTTTCGAATGTGTCTATGAACAGTATGGATATGGTTGGCTCCCGTGACTTTCTGCTTGAGACGCTTTCAGCAATATCTTCGGTTGGTATACACCTGAGCCGTTATGCTGAGGATTTAATTATCTGGTCTTCTAAAGAGTTTTCTTTTGTAGAGCTTGATGATGCCTGGTCGACCGGTTCCAGTATGATGCCTCAGAAGAAAAATCCCGATTCACTGGAACTCATAAGAGGTAAATGCGGACGGTTTATCGGAAACTACACCCGGCTTGCAACCACCATAAAGGGTGTGGGGCATACGTACTTCAAGGATTTTCAGGAAGATAAGGAGCCACTGTTTGACAGTGTATATCAGATAGGAATCGTGCTTAAAGTTTTTGCGCAGGTGCTTGCAACGCTGAAGATCGGAAGGGATGCAATAGCAGCAGACCTTGATCCTTTCCTTTTGGCTACTGATTTTGCCGACTATCTGGTGCGTAAAGGTATGCCTTTCAGGTCAGCCCACAAGGTCATCGGTAAAATTGTCGGATACTGTGTGGAAAGTGAATTGTCCCTTAAGGATATCTCTCTTGAAAAGCTCAGAAGTTATTCCGATCTCTTTGGTGAAGATGTAAAGGATATATTCTCCTGGAAAGGGGCGATCTCCAGTCGCACTGTACAGGGTGGGACCGGTTTTGAGAGTGTAAAAAAGCAGATTGAATTTGCTGATAAAATTCTCAAGATGGATTGAGGGTTACTGCCCTGTTGGACCGGTGTGATGTCTGCGTTGAGAAATGATCTGTTTTCATTGCCGGTAACATCCAATAATTCCCCACGGTGACCCGAATTTTTACTGCAGGGCACTTTTTAATCCATACAGGAGGGGGGCTATTGATGCGACTTGCCATAATCAGCGGCGGATCAAAGGGACTTGGGCATGCACTCTGTACCACATGTAAGCAGCGTGGGTTTGAAATAGTAGAATTCTCCCGGTCTGCTCCCCATCGGTTTTCAGTGAAAGTTGACTTTGCTGATCCGGCGATAGCGGTCTGTTGTATCTCTGATGCGCTCAAAGCTTTCTCTTGCCGCATGTGGAAGGAAATTCTGGTTTTTAATAATGCCGGAACTATTGTCCCCTCAGGACCAGTATCTCAAAAAGAGCCCAAAGATGTAATCTGCAGCTTAAATGTGAATTTCACCTCAGGCATACTCTTTTTATCAGAGGTTATAGCACAATTTGGGCAACATGACTGCAAAAAAACGGTGGTTAATATCTCATCGGGCGCGGTAGAAAATGTTCGGTCGGGGTGGTCGTTGTATTGCGCCACAAAAGCCGGAATGGCCAAATTTATCCATACTGTTGCTGTTGAACAGAAGAGAGCTGTTCATCCATTCACACTTCTCAATATAAATCCCGGTGTGATGGATACCGCTATGCAGTCTGCGATAAGGGAGCTCAAAGAGGATGATTTTCCTGATGTAGCGCTGTTTAGAAGGAGAAAGGAGTGCGGAGAGCTGCACTCACCCCAGGAGGCTGCATCAGAGATCATAAGGGTAGTTGAGAATTACCGATTAGAGAGTGGTAGCGATATTAATCTCACCTTCTGACTTCAAATCCGCGGTCCCCGAGTACCAGCATTCCGATGCTGGTGTATCGAGGGGAGCGGTCCTTGTAAACTACTTAGCATTTTGAACATACGGCAGTGCCATACATATCCTTGTCCCCTTGCCCTGTTTCGATTCGATCTTCATTTTCCCTCCGAAACTTTCAAGCTTCTCTTCAATGATAGAAAGGCCACTTTTAGGTCTTCTCTTTGCCACCCTTTTAATCTCTTCGGGGGTAAAACCTACCCCTTTGTCAAAAACCTCCACAAAAATGCACTTTTTGTCACGTGTAACAGTCAGGAACGCTTTTTTGGTTTGAGCGTGTTTAACCGTATTAGCCAACAGTTCCCGCACCAGTTGGGCCACCAGGATGAAAATGCTCTCACCCTGTCCCATAAAGCGCACTCCGTCAGAAACAGAGAGGCTTATTACCAGGCCGTATTGAGTTTCAATGAATTGAGTGAGCTGTTTTAGTGAAGTATCGAGGCTCTCACAGCAAAACGATGGGGGAGAGTACTCTGCTGCAAGTCTTTTAGTGCCCTTAATGGCTCGTGAAAAGCAATTAGCAGGGGGAGTGTTGTTGTTGCTGTTTTTAGTGTGACCGGGTTCTCTTTTTCTGTTGGTGCCGGCTGATTTAGCAGGAGCAGACACAGAGTCGGTTTTTCTTCGGGCTCTCCGTTTTTTCATGTAACTTTTCTGCATTATCTACTCTCCCTAAGAATAATGGGCTGCTTCTGTCTCTTTTCGCTGCCAAACCCCTTGTAGAAATCAAATATTGTGCCAGAATATGGGAAGGTGTCCAGTGTCGGGTGTCGGGGGGGTAGGAGTGAGGTGCCAAGCAATCAACGGTTTACAATTATAACTTCCTTTAATCCTGTCCAATTTCCCCCCCCCCCCTCTCTCTTTCTATTCCCCCCGACACTCAACGCTTCCCTCAAAAATCTGAGTCACTAAATATTACCTGATAATTGGTTCGTAATCTTTGAGGTATGGTTATACTACAAAGGAGTGTTCTTATGGAAAATCAAAAAGATATAAAGCAGGAGATAGACAAAAAGGGACATCAAGTGGCCGATTCCGGCAAACAAGCCCTTATGGGGGAGATGAGAAATATCTGCAATGCTCTCAATGCTGCGTCTGAGAAGATGCATGAGCAAAACGACTATTTCTCGGGAGTTGTTGATATGGCTGCGGGGAAGTTAAACTCCGCATGTGATTTTGTGGAAAAGGAGAAACCTGAGGATGTTGTCACTGCTGTAAAAGACATTTCCCAGAAAAACCCCTATTTGGCTGTGGGGGGAATGTTTGTTGCCGGCTTGGCACTGTCGAGATTTTTGAAAGCAGATGGGCAAACAAGGTCTTTTTCAAAGGAGGAGTAAAAATGAACGGATATGATGAAAAGATCTCAACTATCGAGCAGGAGTCGGTGGTTGATTTAATTAAGGATCTCAGGGATGAAGCTGTTATTATGGTTCGGCAACAGGCTGAACTGATGAAAACAGAGCTTTCGGAAAAAGTTTCAAGGGTGACCAAAAACTCTTCTCTTTTGTTTTTTGGCGGAGCACTATTGTTTTTCGGAGTAATGTTTTTACTTGCGGGCCTGACATTTCTGGGGTACGTGGGTCTTCTTGCTGCCGGGGTTGCCCCTGCGACTGCAATTTGGTTGATGCCGATAATCACTGCTGTAGTGGTTGGAGCAATAGGTGGTATACTGGTCAGCAGAAGCATCAACAAAATCAAGCACACTTCAGTTATTCCTGAAAAGACGGTCCACTCAATAAAGGAGGATCAGCAATGGCTAAAACAGAAGAGAAAATAAGGGGTAACGGTCACAGCCGGACTGCTTACGAATGGGAGCCGGTTAATAAGACCGGTGAGCACAAGAGCTCAGATGAGATAGAGCATGATATCGAAGAGACCCGTCACACGATGGATACGATTCTTGATACCCTCAGTGGTCGTTTCGATACTCATAACATTATGGACCGGTTTTTTCAATTTTTTCAAAAAGAGGAGAATAGAGACAGAGCAAAACTCAAAATCAGTGAAATTGGAAGTAATGTTTCTGATTCTTTTCAGAAAAATCCTCTTCCGATGGTTTTAATGACTACCGGTGCGGTATGGATGGTGTGGCAGAGCCGCCAGCCATCAACACCCGCAAAGCCCTCACAGGGGCCGTCTGCGGGCGAAAAAATAGAGGAAAAGATCGGAGAAGAGGCGCAAAAGGTAAAAGGAAAGATCTCTTCTGAAGAGCAAAAACTAAAAGAGAAGCAGGGACAGACAGCGCAACAGAATGAAGAGAAAATGGAACATTACCAGAAGAAAGGGGAGGAGATAAAAGAGCAGGGCAAAACCTATAGTAAAGAATTGTTGAATAAAACCGATTCTGCTCTTCACGAAAATCCTCTGCTTTACGGTGCAGCCGCACTTTTCGGTGGTATGCTTGTGGGAATGCTTGTACCGGAAACAAAAAAGGAGAAGCAGGTTATTGGCGAGAAAAAGGATGAGTTACAGGAGAAGCCTCTTTCAGAAGATGCCTTAGGCTCAGAAGTAAAAAGTGCTGAGGAAAAACCCATACAAGAGGCTGGTCTGAAGAGTGTGGATATTGTGGCACCTGATGAAGAATAGCAGCAAAAAAGGAGGGTGTTTCTGTTTTGATAAGAAAGGTCATTGCTACAATGACCTTTCTTATTTTTTGGTCTGTATCTGCCAATTTTTCTCATTATGAAAAAAGCAATCAGGGCCTTTTCTCCCCAGTTGAAACTCTGAACCGTGAACGAGCGTAACACAGTTTTTTGGACCGGGATTTGCCTTATTAGCAGAAACACTAATAAGATACTACAGCTCTGCCGGAAAGTATTCCAAAGGGAAGAGAAAAGATGGCAAAGAATAATTTCGGAAGCCGGTTGAGATTTTTTTCTTATGTAAAATGTGTGGTGCTTTTGACTCTGAACACATTTGTGTTTTCATGCAATGATGGAGCAGAGCTGGGAAACAGCATTCAGGAAGTGGTCACAGATCTTGAAATCCCGTGGTCCATTGATTTTTTGCCTGATGGAAGAATGGTTTTTACCCAGCGGCCGGGTATCGTATCGGTGCATTCCAACGGGCAAATTACAGAGATAGCAAGAGTAGATGTCGAACATAACGGTGAAGGCGGTTTGCTGGGAATTGCCGTTGATCCAGATTTTAACCAAAACAGTTATACATACTTGTACTATACATATCAGAATGGTGAAATTTTCAACCGCATAGCACGCTTTACCTTCAACGATTCACTCACCGATCAAACCATATTAATCGATTCCATCCCGGGTGCTTCGATTCATAACGGCGGCAGAATCAGATTCGGCCCCGATGGTCTTTTGTATGCAACTACCGGTGATGCCAACAATCCCGATTTTTCCGGTGATACGTTTAGCCTTGCAGGAAAAATACTCCGTTTAAAAAATGATGGTTCGGTTCCTGATGATAATCCGTTTGGGAATTATATCTACGCCATGGGGCTAAGAAATCCCCAGGGGCTTTCATGGAGAGGAGATACCCTTTATGCATCGAGTCACGGCCCTATGCGTCATGACGAGATTCACCGCATAGAGCGGGGAATGGATTATCGGTGGCCTCAGACCTGTGATGAAACGGGCCTGGCGATGCGTTGCTATACCGAATTTACACTTGCACCAAGCGGCATTCAGGTTGTAGACGATCAGCTCTATGTCACGGGGCTCAGAGGAAACCAACTGCGGCGTATAGATCTTCTAACCGGCCAGGAAGAGAGTCTTCTCACTGATCTTGGGCGGCTAAGAGATGTGGTTCTGCATAATTCAATGCTCTATATCGCCACCAGTAACAGAGATGGAAGAGGGGTACCGGGAGCGGGTGATGATAAAATCGTGAGAGTTGATCCAGCAGACTTAAAGTGAAAAGCTCTTCTCCCCTCACTTGCTTCCGGGTTTCGGGACCGGGACCGGGTTTCGTGTTTTTCTTTTTATTTCAGGCGATATGTATGAAAGAGCTCGGAGCAAATGACGAAAGGCGGAAGCGAAACCCGGTCCCGGAAGCGATGGGGGAGAGGTGGAATGTAGGGGGTTGGTGGAAGTTTGATATCCTTTCCCTCCTCCCCAGCTCCCAGTTGAAGAGAACGAAAGTCCGCTGCAGTCGAGGATCTCACTTGCTTCCGGGTTTCGGGACCGGG
>SKJJ01000003.1 GCA_007115975.1 Chitinispirillum sp. | reverse complement strand
TCAGCTCTGCAGAGTAAACATCCTTCGTACCTGTTCAGGTTACTATATGGGCTCCCCACGAAGACACGACGGTTCTCAGCCGGGCTCTCAATCGGAAACGGGATCGGTGTCTCCTTTGTAGGGCTGCGCTCCACCCTTTGAGGCCACAGTTCAACTCATAGGTTTTAAGTTAAGGAACGCTCTATCATAAATCCAAGGCTACAGTATGACCCGCTCAACCTGAGCAAAGGTCCGCCGGAGTCGAAGGGTTCCTGCTTTGCTACAGTCCTCAATAATTTACATTAGAGGTTTTAATTTAGGTGCGCCCGAGGCGTTTAGTAGTATCAGCCAGCTTTCTACTGAGACTCGGTTGACTCCAGTCGGGCTCTGTTAGCATTGATTCCATCAACAGTGATAAACCGTGTAGTATGCAAAAACAAAAAAAACGAAATCTTAAAGCTCTTTTTTTGCATCAACCTTTTAATTTTCTTGCATTCTTTAACACTACCCTTCGGAATAGCAGTGTGTTTTTGTCTTCAATCAGCCATTCAAATTCCTTGCCCTTTTTCATGCCCATTGCTTCTGCCAGCGCAACCGGAAAGTTGATGTAATACGAACGGTTTGTCGGCCGTTCCACTTTTTGCAGTTTAACGCGATACCCGATTTCCATTGGAGCTCCTTTTTTTCGAAAAACATAAAAGAATTCCTGACATTATATAGTAGACATACTATACAATGTCACATTTAACAAAGGATTGCCTCTGAAAATCTCAGCTGACTCTTTTACCAAAACTGTTGATGTAATGAATGCTCTTTACAAAACTTTAGAGCATTTTCCCCCTCAATTCAATTCCTGGATCAACAACATTGGCGATCCACGGCAACACGGTAAGATTACCTACCCGATGCCGGTGATGCTCTGGGAGGCCATACTGCTTTTTCTGTTAAAATCAGGATCACCCAGACAGCTTAACTGGCTCCTAAGAGACAACTCTGGCCCAATTGTTTCTCACCCTGAAGCATTGACAAAAACGGTTCTTTCACACCTTGATGGTATCGCCTCAGATGATGCTGTCAATGATCTTTTGAGTCGTGTCGCCGTTGAGGACATTCAGTCCATCAATCATCAGATGATCCGCCACCTGATCCAGCAACGCAAGCTCGAACATGGTCGCCTGTTGGATCAGTATTACATGATCGCCTTTGATGCAACCGGCCTTTTTCACCGCCATAAACCTCATTGTGACCATTGCCTGATCTCTAAAAGCAAAACCGGTGAAATTCTCTGCTCGCACAACGCCCTTGAGGCAAAACTCATTACCGAAAGCGGGCTGGCATTTTCAATTGCCTCTGAGCATATCGAAAACCGTGATGGGGACAACTGCGATCTGAGCAGGGAGAAACAAAAACAGGATTGTGAGCTTAAAGCACTCAAACGACTTGCACCAAAAATCAAAAAAGCATTCCCACAGCTGAAAATCTGTCTGCATATTGACAGTCTTTATGCCGCTGGGACAATAATAAATATATGCAGAGAAAACAAATGGACCTATATCATTAACTTTAAAGAGGGCTCCATCCCATCGGTGTTTGAAGAGTTTCAAAGCCTTCTTCTCCTGCAAACAGATAACCGCTGCAATTGGCAGACAGATACAGCCGACCAGAAAATCCCTGGGGCACCGGCATTGTATACCATAAGCATGAACTACACTTAATTGCGAGTCTGGATACCGATAAATAAAACGGCAAAGGCAAACAGTACCTCTACCAGACAAACATAAAACCGACACGAACAACCGTCTGTTCACTGGCCAACAGAGGAGGAAGGCAACGATGGAACATTGAAAATCAGGGATTTAACACACACAAAAACTGCGGGTACAATCTGGAACATGTTTATTCCGAAAACGGAAATACTGCTAAATGCTTCTGCCTTTGTTTACAGATAGTACACACCGTCAACCAATTGATCGAACATGGTTCACTTATCACCAATATGATCAAACATTATGGCAGTATCAAAAACCTCAGCCGGGCTTTGCTGGATGCATTCCGGTTCATAGAGATAGAAAAGAAGGACATTAACAATCTTTTTCATAACTGCCTTTCAGATCAGATTGTCCCCGAATACTTCACCTTCTGGAGGATCTGCCAAACAAAATCAGAGACTTGCTGGGGATAATCGCACAGGTTAAATCGAAAACAGATATATAGGGAGTGACATTTTGTGTTGCGGGGAGGGATTGGACGGAGAAGGTTTGCATTGCAGCTGGTCTCCCCTCGATACAAAAGGCGGACCTGTTTAATCGGGGAGCTTAGCTATGAGAGTATTTCTTTGGTCGGTATAGCTGTTGATGTTCCAATATATAAGGGCCTCGCAGAGGCCAACCCACACTAACCCAAATGCACGAAATTCCCTTCAACAATCTCCTTCTCACCACTCCAACGGTATGCAGAAACCCACTGCTTTTCAGACCTTCGGGAGTCGAGGCAGGCGATATGTTTTGTAAACGCTTCTGCTCTGTCGGGGTTTTTGTAGTGCCCGATAAACAGGGGCCGCTCAGCAGGGTACTCAACTTTGGCGTCTTCACCCAGAGGCAGTTGCGGCCAATTGCGTGTCTCTTCAAACCGTAGAAACGCTGCATCCCTTAATAAAACTGCTCTCTGATCCCACCACCGCACACGAAATTTTTTCCGCTCTATGCCGTTTATGTCTTTAAAAATGAAGCCGGGTGGCAGATCTGCTTCCACACCTTTGAGCAGCCTTTCAACTGCATCATGTTGAACGGTCCCCTTTTCCGATGCTTCAACAGCAAAGGCATCTGTCAGACAGTCGGACTGGTTCAAGCGTTCTGAATCCGGCAGACTGCCTGATCCTGAAAACCTGACAGAATCGATAATCTTTTGATCCCAGCAGGCATGGATTGCCCTGAGTCCATCCAGTTCAATCCACAGGGGCAGGGTCTTGAACCAGTTGACTATTTCACGATGAAGATTATGGTCGTGTTCCACTTCCTGCAGAAAGGTCTGATGCTGCCTGCGTTTTGATTCTGTGTGTTGGCGAAGATGTAAACCGGTAGCAGGATCTTTGAGAAACCAGCAGATTGCATTGAATTCGTGGTTTCCCATAACGGCAAGCGCCTGCTTTTGCTCAATCATACTCCTGACTGTTTGAATGACTGCAAGGTTTTCGGAGCCGCCATCAATGAAATCGCCCAGGAAAATCACCTTTCGTCCCTCGTTATGTGACATTGCGCTGCAGAGATTACGGTAGCCAAGTTTTCTGAGTATCTCGCTGAGTTGTTCAAACTCTCCGTGGATGTCTCCTATGATGTCATACATATTGACCTCTGATGCTGTTATATTGTTGCCTTCACCCCGGGTCCACTGATTTCACTCTTCCCGCCGCTGAGTGGTGAAACATTTATCTGAGTTCGTATTCTCTCTTTAAGAGCAGAGATGTGTGAGATGATTCCGATAAGTTTACCATCCTGCTGAAGCCTTGCCAAAGCTTCAAGAGCCGTCTCCAGTGCTTCTTCATCCAAAGTCCCAAAGCCCTCATCGAGGAAAAGTGAGTCCACGCGAACCTTTTGACTGGCCATTTTTGAGAGTCCCAGTGCCAGTGCAAGACTTACTATAAAGCTTTCACCCCCCGAGAGGTTTTTTGTAGATCTGATTTCACCGGCCTGATAATTGTCAACCACGTAGAGCTCCAGAGGGTGCTGCTGATCGTGCATAAGCAGGTAGCGGTCGGTCATCTCTTTCAACTGGCGGTTGGCATGGGAAACCATCAGTTCAAAGGTCAGACCCTGAGCAAAGTTACGATATTTTTTGCCATCAGCTGAACCTATATAACTGTGCAGTTTATCCCATCGGTTACACTCTTTTTGCTGCGCGGCGATAGCAGACTGTTTCTCCTTTATGCGTTCTTTGGCTGCAGCATCCTCTTTTAGCACGTGGCCAAGCCCGGCAACAGTATCGCGCAGTTCTTTCAGTGATTCTTCACTCTCCTTTAACTGTGGTTCCAGTTCCTCAAGAGTCTTATCCGTAATTTCTTTGGCAGTTTCTGCTGCCAGTCTTGTCTGCTGGTCTGTTTGCCTTACCTTTAGTTCTGTCTCTTTATTGTCCAGCTCCTTCTCCCTGCCCGACAATGCATCCCGCTCTTCAGTTGTCAGCCGTGTCCTGAGAAACTTTTGTTCATCCTCAAACCCGGCATTTACCAGTGCAGAAGAGAAATCAGTTTGTTGCGTCTCCAGTTCCGGTTGTCTCCGTGCTATACGCTCTTCCAGTGATCCAACCTTTGTTTTCGCAGCAGTCAAATTCTGCTGCATTAAGGCATTCTGGCTTGCAGCTTCTTTTTCGGTCTCTTCAGCATCCACAACAGCTCTGTTCAGTTTTTCCTCTTCCTGGCCAGGATCTTTATCGCCATAGATTTCTTTCCGCTCTTCCCGTGTGGCGGCAAGTTCCCGTTCAAGCTGCTGTACTTTCTCCCTTTTCTCTGTCAAAGCCATGCTTTGGGTTTCAATCACCGCCTCAAGACGACTGATCTCGCGATCTATTGCAGCGATCTGTTTTTCAACTTCACCCTTTTTGCCAACCTTTTCCTGCCACACCTTCAACCGGGCATTAAGAGACCCGGGCAGTGTTGCTATCTGATCTTCGGGTATCTCAGTAATCCCAAGCGGCTGAAGCTTTTGAGAAACGGACCGCTTCAGCTCCTCAAAGCCTGACCGGAGCTTCTTTAAATCTTCTGTCCAATCAGCACAGGTTTTCTCAGCCCCCTTTTTATCACCCGATGCATTGGCTTCCTGCTTGTCACTTTCATTGAGTTCTTTATGGATAGCTTGATTTTCTTTTTCTATCTTTCTAATGATTTCTTCCTGGCCCTCCGCTTTACCGATCAGATCTTCCAGTGATTTAATCTTCTGTTCAGTCGCATTCGGTACCGGGACATTCCCCTCCGCAAAGGGATGCTCTTTTGAACCACAGAGCAGGCAGGGTTTGCCATCCTCCAGCTGTGCACGATAATCTTTAAGTTCAGCGATCTTTTTAACATACGCCATCTCACGAAACAGCGTCTCCAGTTCGGTTCGGTACTCCCTGAGCAGTTTATCTCCCAGCAACTCGCTCAGTGCATCCTTACCCTTTTGAAGTTTTTCCTCAGCCTCTCTGAGTTTCCCCTTGAAGGTTTCTTTTTTCTTTATTGCGACGTCAAGTTTCTCCTTGGCTTTTACAAAGGCAGACGTGGCACTTTTGAGGGCGGTCTCTTTTTGCGTTATCTCATTTTTTCTTGAAAGCAGGTTGCCAATCTGCTCTTCAATACCGGCTAAACCACTGATAAGCCACTCATCCTGAGCGTTATCGGTAAGGTATTGCTCTGCAACCGCTATCTCCTTCTCAGCAGTTTTTCGCTTTTGCAGATGCTTATCTTTTGCCAGTTTGTCGGCACCGATCTTTTTTTCATCCTTGGTACAACTCTCCAGCCCTTCCGCAACGATATTCTGCTGTTCAGCAATTTTCAAATCAAGAGAACGGATTTTCTGAATCAGCGGTGCTGCTGCTTTCAGGTCCGATTTTGTTTTAAGGGTACTTTGCTGGGCAGTTTCGAAGGATGAGTGGAACGTTTTTGCAGAACCCTCCAGTTCAGGAATTGCCTCCCGCTCATTTTCAAGTGCAGCCCCATCGTCGGACTGCTGTTTGCGCAGTGATGAGATTGTTGCGTATATCCCATCAAGTGATGCTGCTTTTTTTGCCTGTTGGAGTTTTTCCCGCTGTGGCTTGAAAGAGTCGATCTCAGTTTGCAGTTTTACCTTTTGTTCAGCAAGGCTTTGTATCTCTTTTTTAAGAGTATCAATAGTGGAGAGCCAGACAATACTCTTTTCAGTTTCCTTTACATTTTCAGCAAGCTCCGTTTCCTGCACTCTCTTTTTTTCAAGATCCTGCCGAATCTCTTCTTCCTGTTCCGGTTCAAGAATTGCAATACCGGCAGTTTCTGCCCTCAGCAGATTAAGCTTATCCCGCTCATCACGCTGACGCAGGTGAACACGTTTTGATATTTCAGAGTAGATACCTGTGCCCGTTATCTGCTCCAGCACCTTTGATTTCTGTTCAACATCAGCTTTAAGGAAGTTGTCAAATGCACCCTGCGCCAGAAGTACAGATCGGGTGAAGCGGTCAAAATCCATCCCTGTCTTCTCTTCGATGACAACCCCGACCGCGCTTTTTTTGGTCTCAATGGGCTTACCACTCAGATCATCTGCTATTGAATGTTCCTGTTCCTGCAATTTGCCATCAGCCTTTTTACGCGCCCGGCGCTGTTCCCAGTGACAACGGAATCGGCCGGCCTGTGATTCAAACAACACCTCGGCATAGCACTCTCCTGTTTGACGGGACATAATCTCGTTTTCGCTTCTGGTAACTCTTCCAAGACGGGGTGTGGCACCATACAGAGCAAGACAGATGGCATCGAGAATGGTTGATTTGCCCGAGCCTGTCGGTCCGCTCAGAGTAAATATCCCGTCAGAAACATATTCCGGATCGGTAAAATCTATGACCCACTCACCGCAGAGGGAATTAAGGTTTTTAAATCGAAGCTCAAGAATTTTCATACTTTTCACCACCACCAATTCATAAGTAAATGCTTAGCCGCCCAATTTTCATTGCGACCGCCCTGATACGTACGTATCAATTTTTTTATTCTTCGCAATGCAAACAGCACTGTTCTTTTAATTACTTCACTTGTTTAACTACATCATCCATCAACATGAATTCACAACTCATTTACATCCTCTTCCTGGATCGACCTTACAATTTCGTCATAAGATGCCCTAAGTTCTATCCGGTCTTCATCCGGCACCTCAAAGAGATCCAGACAACGAAAAAAAACCGTGCCTGTATCAAGATTGTCAAGTGTCTCCCCCTCCTCAATAGCACCTATTACCCCGTCCATTACCCGCTTGTTCTTAATCCGCCTGATCTCCATAGCAGAGCCTTCCAGTGCTTCATCGAGCGTTTCACGCAAATCACTGATAATATCGCTGCCCGTATACTCGATCTCAAGCCACGCGGTACTCTCTTCCATTTTAAGTTTATCGATTCTTGTGAGGATATCATCCAGAGAGCCCACAATGCGAACCAACTGCTGAAAACAGGGAACGGCAAGCGTTCTGACATTTGGCGTGGTCCCATCAAACTCAATGAGAATCACCTGCTTTTCCTGAGTCGCTTCCCCATATCCCAAGGCAATGGGTGAACCACTGTAGCGCATATGCGTGGCACCTCCCACAGACTGGGGAACGTGGAGATGTCCAAGTGCAAAATAGTCGATTGATGAAGGAAACGTGTCCTTGTCAATATGCGCCAGGGATCCTACATACAACTCCCGAACACCATCACCGTCAACGGTCTTGCCCCCTGCAGTGAAGAGATGACCCATTGCCACAACCGGAACTCTTCCTGCGCCGCTCTCCTGAAGCTCTGCCCTTCGCTTCTCTGCGATACTGCAGACGTCAGCATAATGATCCCTGAGCCCGGCAACAAGTTTACTGTTCTTTTTATCGATAGTCTCACCCGGCTCAATGGTGCGAATATCCTTGTCCCGCAGATATGGCACAGCACAGACAAGGGCCTTTGTTAAGCCACTGCTGTCCCGAATCTCTATCACCTCATTTTCAGGCTCCTGGGCAGCCCCGATCACATACACGTTCAATACCCGCAGCAGTTCTCCCGGGGCATTAAGAAATGATGGTGAGTCGTGATTGCCGGCAACGATGACAACGTGACTGCAGCAGGGCATTGAAGAGACCTTTTTGAGAAAGCGGTAGTAAAGTTCCTGAGCACGGTTGCCTGGGGTGCGGGTGTCAAAAACATCACCAGACACCAGCAGCACATCAACTTCTTCGGTTTTTATGGTATCACTGAGCCAGTCCAGAAACTGCTCAAACTCATCGTAGCGTTTTTTGCCATAGAGGGAACGTCCCAGATGCCAGTCTGATGTGTGAAGTAGCTTCAACTTTTTTCCTTTTTGTTGTTGTTTTGTTTCAGGGCTTGTTTAGGGTTATGGTCACAGTTTTTCGGAATCCTTCGGGGGAGAGCAAACCTGTGAAAAAAGAATTTGTATATAATAATTGCACTGGTGCACTTACCAGTTGAATTTAAGTTATATAAAAGAGCAGACCCAAATGGAAAGTACAATGTCTTCTGAAAAAAGGTCTCACTTTAGGTTCACCGCTCCGTGTCTCCATCTCTTCTACGCAGCACTGTTCATAACAGCCTTAAACAACTCTTTATTGCTTACAGTGACTCTATTCCACACCCACCGGTCCTGATCAGAGAGGCCCGGATATATCGTGGCACGTATGTAGTCGCCATACTCCTCATAGGGTACGAGGCGCAGATAATCCACCCAGGAGGATTCCAGCGTGATCGCCGAAGATGCTGAGAGGTGAAGCGTGTAGGTGCTATTTTTGTTTGGTGTCAATTTCACGAATGGCACATCCTTTCAGGTTTTAAAAAAATATATCTGTTGGATGACATTTTGTGTCGCAGATTTTCTTTATAGTTATAAGGACCGCCCGGATTCAAATGCTAAAACGGGAGTGAGAGTGTGTGTTGATGCTTTTAACTTTTTCTCAGCCTCCTTAATATAGACTACCACTTTTTCTGTCCGCTGACACTATATTTTTAAAATTCCTGAAAACAACCCCCCAGCCCCGCTCTTTGCCCTTGCACCCGAAAGGAGAATATAAATGAGTCACCCGCCAGAGCTACTTTTATTTGGTCTCTCATGCCTGATCGCAGGCACTCTTCTCTACCGTTTTATAGGTCACTATTTCAGAAAGGTTGTGCTGAGAGCACGATTCAGACGTGGTGCAGAGGGTGAGCGGGAGGCCCAGCGTTATCTTCGCAGCAGGGGTTTTCGTATAGTGGAGCAGCAGGCGCGCAGGAAGATGCATATGGTTGTGGATGGCAAAGAGACGGCATTTGAGATAAGGGCGGATTTTATCGCCCGCAAAAAAGGCAAGAGATGTGTGGTTGAGGTGAAGACCGGCAGTTGTGCCACCAACCCGGCATTTACCGATACCAGAAGGCAACTTCTGGAGTATCGTATCTGTTATGGTGCCGACATACTCTATCTTTTTGATGCAGACCGGGGAAAGCTTCAGGAGATACGCCTGCCTGGAGTAAAAAGTGACGGCTGTCCAAGGGTGTCTTTTGTGGCAGGAGTGGTTTTAGGGATAGGGGTAACCATTACCGTAACGATATTTTTGACAACGAAATGGTAGAATGTGGAGCCACCCTAAAGTAAACTCACGATGTAGCCTAACCAAAGCTAAAAGGGGGCGACCTGACGGCAGTATAAATAAAACTAAGAATGGGATCAGGTAAGAATCTGGGCGCCTGCCGCGTACGGCACCGGTTCTCCTCCATGCTCGCTTCACTCGGTACCGTTTGTAGCGCTGCCCATCGGAATGCTCAACTTTTTTAAATGTTCTGGACAATCGGAATTGTCCACATTGCCGTCCCCCCTGGCGCATTTTGCTCAGTAGTTTTTTTTGAATACTGCATTTTGTTTTCTCAGGAAGTTGAACGCCGAAATTCGTAGGCTGGGTCCTTTTTGGGATCTCAGGACTCTTGGCTATTATCAAAGGGCAGGAGTTCCATGGTCGCTATCATTTAGTCCCAATATCCGTGCTGAAATCCTCTTGGCACTTGAAAACCAAATAGGTATGCACATCAAGACACTACCAGAAAAGATAGGCTATGCCTACTCTGCAGTTTACCTCAAAGTTATGACCATAGTAAAAAACGCATTTTTGATCGTTCAGGATCACGGCAGAGTAAAAGTAATCTCCATAAAAAAACGATGCCGAAATATCTGCAAAAAGTTCCGTTGTAAGAGGGCAACATAAGATTTTGTTGGGTGAGGTGCCCCCCCCCCCCGCTTTATCTCCCGTTGACGGGCTATTTCGCTAACTCCCTCTGCAGGGTAGGTGCTACGATTTGTTCGTTTCAGATTTGCAATCTCACTCACAGCATTTACCTCTTCCAACGCTCAGATAGGGTTGGACAGTGCTTTTGTCGATTAAAATCCTGCATACGATAATTTCCCGTCAAAATTGACGTTTTTGTCTATTTACTATAAATTGGACAGATTAACTTTTCTGAGTTTCCGCCGATAATGATACAGTCTTGAATGTTAAATCTACGTATACAACCAGGGGAGTCCTTCATGAAACATGCTGTGCTGCCGTTTTTAATGTCGCTGTTTGTCCTTTCTGTCGGTTGCTTTTATTCTCCAACGGATAGTGGTGCGGTGGAGAAAATCCGATTCTGATCTTTTTCTTTGCAGGCTCTGCCGGAGCAAGTATAGAACTTGTAAACCGGCCACAGCTTCTCTCCATTGCCCCCATTTAATGCTTCCAATTTGGGATCTTCAACATTGAATTCCTAATACTTTCCGCAGCGGCTCCCGTACATCGCTACGGTTTTATTTTCCCGGCAGGCCTGGACAATTTCACACTGATTGGGGCACTCGTTGCACTCAAATCCCCGTGACTCAAATTGCATCTCTATGCAGTTGGTAAACCCGATAAAAGATGATGATTTTTTTGCTTCCTTGGTGCAAAGAAGGGCTGCACCCACTGCTCCCATTACCAGAAAATATTCCGGAATGATCAGCTCTCTATTGAGAGACTCTTCAAAGGCCTTTTTGACCCCGGTATTGGCAGCGACTCCTCCCTGAAAGAGCACTGCAGGGCGGAGCTCTTTTCCTTTTGCAACGGTGTTAAGATAGTTTCTCACTACGGCCGCACAGAGACCGGCAATGATGTCATCCCGCTGCACCCCAAGCTGGGTTTTGTGAATCATATCACTTTCGGCAAATACCGTACAGCGTGATGCAATATGAATTCGGTTTCTTGACTTCAATGCGTAATCACCGAATTGTTCGATAGGTACCCCAAGCCGGGTAGCCTGATGGTCAAGAAACGAGCCGGTGCCTGCCGCACACACCGTGTTCATTGCAAAATCAACTGGTATCTGATTTTCCAACAGTATCAGCTTTGAATCCTGTCCACCGATCTCTATAATGGTTGAGGCATCGGGATGGAAGTGACCAGCAGCAACCGCATGGGCTATTATTTCGTTTTTTACAACATCGGCCCCAAGCATTGTCCCTGCAAGCACTCTTGCAGAACCGGTGGTTCCGCACCCTGCAATGACCGCATCAGGGGGAAGGCTTTTCCTTATGGCAGCCAGCACCATTTTTATCGACTCCACTGGTCGTCCCTGTGTTCTTCGGTAACAGGCCGCCAGCACCTCCCTGCTTTCATTGACAATTGCACCCTTTGCAGAGATGGACCCGACATCAACTCCTATGTAACATTGCACTCTCTTTTTTCTCCTGTTGTTGTGGTGGCCGAAACTTTTGATCGGGCAGCCCGCTGGCTCTCCAGCAGGTCGATAAAGGCCTCAATACGGGTACAGACACCGGTGTGGCCGCTGTGCTCATCGAGTGAGATGTTTAGCACCGGAATGTCCCCTGATCGTGCAATGGATTCAAACACCGTAAGAGCTGCGGTTTCCGGCATGCACCCAAAGGGCATCAGGTGAATGACCCCATCAAAGCCAAGCCGCCTGGCGTTGAGTGCAAACCCTATACTGACCTGATCCTCCCCTCCGGTTGGGTAGGCCCAGATTTTTGATGCATCCTTGAGAGCCCGTTTGTTTTTGAGCAGTTTGTTGTCATCAATTCTGAGTGCATGACGAAAGAGCCACCGGTGGGAGGTAAGAAAGGGTTCTGCGAAGACTCCTGCGTGGCCCAGAAATTCGATGATATGGAAATTGACCAGCGGTTCGATCACACAGTACGATTCGCCTACAATGAGAATTCTGAGCGGTTTTCGCTCCTTGTGGTAATCGATTGTTTTAAAGGTCTGGTTGATTGAACGGGTGAGTTTTAACAGATTTCTAACCGAAGAAGTTTTGCTTACCCTGTTTATCAGCTCTCTGGAGACGCTGTCTGTTTGTCCGTCGGTTTTTTCGACCGGACGTATTTTTCTGGCCAGCGTTTCGATCGTCTCAATCTGTTTTGATTTTATCCAGGCGGTCAAAAGGGATTTGGCAGAATTTTTCAATGCTCTGAATGGATTACCTCCGTTTGCACTCAGGACCTCTGTGAGAATGAGACGGAGATCATTTTTGCTGATAAAGATCGCCCTGAAGTCGTAGCGGAGCTCTTTGAGAATTGAGCACTGAAGGCGGCCATAGTATCCAAATCGACAGGACCAGTCACCGGCGCCGATAAAAAGCAGCGTATCAGCACCTTTATGAAGAGATTCAATCATGTTGCCGAGGGTGACCTTGAATGGAAGGCACACCATTTCAGGTGAGTGTTTGGCTCCTGTTTGAAGGGTGTTTCTGGTGGAAACCGGTCCAAGCACCACCTCAAAGCCCAATCCTTTAAATAGGGCTTGTAGCGGGATATGGATAAGCCCCATGTGGGCAAAGGCAACTCTCATACCGTCTCTTTTCTCATGTTCAACATATCGATATATGACTCAAGCCGGGTGTTAAGACCCGCTTCTGCAGTGTGTTCATCAATTATGACCCTCAGGAGGGGCACTGATTGGGCGGTTCGTATCTCAAGGTGGATGATCTCTGAGGTGATCGATCCGGCGCCACAGCCAAAACTGAGAAGATAGACAATGCCGTCTATGTGGGAGCTGCCCAGAAGCTTCTCGGCTGAGAGAAGAATGTCCTCTTCGAAATACCAGGAGAGCGGATGTCGTTTTGATTTAAGCTTTGCGCTGCTGCCGTATGCAGAGTAGTCGATAACCCTGCAACCCAGTGCTTTTATCCTGCTCTTTAAATCTAAGCTCAAAAAGGGATCATTTATAAGGTATGCGTGTCCCAGAAGAGCGATGGTGAGCGGTTTTTCATCATCAAAGGTGCCAAAGTCGGAGCGTGCCTTTGCACTGCTGCTGATATCATGAGCAATGTCAAAGGCTGAGAGGGCTTTTTTCCTGCTGACTCCCACGGTTTTTACCGATTGGGCAAATGAATCTCTTATGGTTGTTTTTCTGCAATCTATGCAGGGGGATATTATTCTGGTGTTTGGAGAGACGGCCTTTACCATATCGGGCAGGGCAATGTACTTGGGGCATCCCCACCCAACGGCGGGTCTGTGTTGCAGACAAACCAGGCGAGGGATAAACAGGTAATCGGCCCTGGGGATAAGGCTTAGCACATGTCCCATGAAACACTTCAGTGGCAGACAAGCCTCAGAAGGTGAGACCGCCAGGCCCTGGTGCAGGATCTCCTTGTTGGTGCCACCGCTTTGGATAACGGTAAACCCCAGCTCGGTGAGAAAAATTTTCCACAACGAGCGGTAGTAGTGGAAACCGAATGCCTGTGGTAATCCGATTCTCATACCCGAAAAGAAACCAAAAACCGTGCCAATTTCTTGTGGTTTCAAAAAAGGGGTTTCAGGCCGTTACAACCCCTCTTTGCACCATATTTTGCAATTGCAATTTGCGAAAAATTCCCCTGTTGGGAAACTGTTTTGTCATATAAACAATCTCTTTTAGCGTGCGGACGTAACCTAATTATTGACAATGCATTAAAAATAAGGTAACTTACAAGGATCACTGCAGGGAGGAACTCTTTGTCTCAGTCACCATTATTATCGATTATCGGACGACCCAATGTGGGTAAGTCCAGTCTTTTCAACAGAATAGCTGGTAGAAGAATCGCCGTGGTTGATGATACGCCCGGAGTTACCAGAGACCGCAACTATGCAGAGGCACTCTGGAATGGCCTCGATTTTATTCTCACCGACACCGGCGGTATGGAGCCCAATGTTCACGATGCTCTTCCCGAGGCCATTCATGAGCAGGTAGACATTGCCATCGGGGAGTCAGCGGTGGTTATTTTCGTGGTTGAAGCTGGTACGGGAGTCACCGATCTTGACATGCTTATAGCATCAAAGCTCAGAAGAAAGTGCTTTGACAGAACGATACTTGCAGTAAATAAGGCAGAGTCATCCAAGGTCAACTATGAGATAGACTCCTATCTGTCATTGGGGTTGGGCAAGCCCCATGCCATATCCGCGATGCATGGCAATGGCGTTGCGGATCTGCTTGATGAAGCAGTGGCGCTGGTGCGCACCGGGGAGCATCAGGAATCGTTTGCAGAGGGGCTTTCGGCCCTGAAAATAGCCATCACCGGCCGGCCCAATGCAGGAAAATCATCTATAGTAAACAGATTACTTAATCAAAAACGAATGATTGTTGATTCCACCCCCGGGACGACCAGAGATGCGGTGGATTCGGTGATGCGCTATAACGATACTCCTTTTGTGCTTATCGATACGGCGGGTTTGAGAAAGAAATCACATGTAAAAAACGATATCGAATACTACTCCAATCTCAGGGCCTTAAACAGTATCGAACGGTGTGATATTTGCATGCTGGTAATTGATGTGACTCATGGGGTGGGGATACAGGATCTGAGGATCTTAGCTAAAATTTACGAAAAGCGCAAAGGGGTTTTGCTGGTCTGGAACAAGTGGGATATAATGGAGAAGGATTACAAGACCTTTGATCAGCTCGTTGGGGATGCCCGCAGGAGCTACAAGGAGCTTAAAAATATCCCTATGATCTCCGTTTCAGCTTTAACCGGACAGCGGGTGGTGTCGGTGATGGATGAGGTGATAAAAATCAGGGACCGGATGGTAAAGCGTGTGCCGGTTGCCGAATTTGAAAACAGTGTTTTTGAATGGGTCAAGGTTCATCCTCACCCGGTAAATCCCGGAAAAATCGTTCGCTTTCTGGGTGCCAAACAGGTGCAGGCGACATTCCCCCTGTTCAGATTTTTTGTTACCAATCCTAAACATGTTGCAGAATCCTATGTGCGCTACCTGACCAATAAAATTCACCAGAAATATGACTTCATCGGCTGCCCTGTGGTACTGGACTTCAAGCCCATCGCCAGGTCAAGACAGCAGCCGGAAGGGGTGGTAGCCGATGAGTCGTAACCCGGGAGGAACATTGTGAATATAGGAGTGCTTGGGGCTGGAAGCTGGGCGATTGCTCTTTCCGTATTGCTTCATAAAAAAGGACATCGGGTCTGTATGTGGGAGTATGATTCAGGTGCTGCGGAGTTTCTTCAGAAAAGACGCGAGTTGCCGTCAAAGCTCCCGGGGGTGACCATCCCCCAGGAGGTTGAAATTGTCAACGATATAGCGGCCGCTGTCAATATGGCGCAGTTGGTGCTGTGCGTGGTCCCATCACAGACAATGCGCTCCACCATGCAATCGGTTGCAAAACTGGTAAAACCGCAGGCACTGGATAAAATAGAGGGGTGGGTGATCGCTTCAAAGGGGATCGAATCAGGCACCCTTAAACTGATGACCGATGTGGTGGCAGATGAGATACCGGGATTGGGCCTAAATCGCATAGCCGCCTTATCGGGACCAAGCCATGCTGAGGAGGTCTCAAAGGAGATACCCACATCGGTGGTTGCTGCCTCAGAAAGTCACCAGCTGGCTCTTCTGGTTCAGGAACAGTTTTCAACCATGACCTTTCGTATCTATACAAATGATGATATGCGGGGCGTGGAGCTTGCAGCAAGTATAAAGAATGTGATTGCCCTTGCTGCCGGAATCTGCGATGGAATGGGGTTTGGGGATAACACCAAGGGGGCACTTATGACCAGGGGCATTGCAGAGATGATGCGTCTTGGAAGGAGCATGGGAGCCCGGGATGCCACATTCAGCGGACTTGCCGGTATAGGGGACCTTATCACTACCTGTATAAGCAAACACTCAAGAAACCGGCAAATGGGTGAGCTTATTGCACAGGGCTGCACTCTGGATCAGGCCCTTGAGCGCATGACCATGGTTGCAGAGGGTGTGCAGACTGCCAGATCGGCATATGAACTCTCCAAAAAAATGAATATCGACATGCCCATTACCATGGAAGTCTACAAAGTTCTTTTTGAAAATAAACCGGCGCAAGAGGCCGTTCGGGATCTGATGATGAGGGAGTCAAAGTCGGAGTTATGGGGATTGGCCTGAAGGGGGGTACGTCTGTGAATTCTTCGAACAGTGCTCAACAGTGTGAACTGCTGCCAAAAAGTAAAATATACTTCTCTATAAGTGAAGTCTGTAAATTAACCAGTCTTGAGGCTCATGTCCTCAGGTATTGGGAGAGCGAATTCCCCCAGCTCAGGCCAAAGAAAAACCGCTCCGGAAACAGAGCATATAAAACCAAGGATATCGAAACAATCAACTTCATAAAGCAGCTGCTCTATGAAGAGAAATTCACGATTCCTGGAGCAAAGAAAAGACTCGCTGAGAGAAAATCACCCGATACCGCAACTGAAAAAAATCTCGGGGACAACATCCCCGCACCGGTCACTCCCTGCCAAAATGAGAGTATTAAAAAAGAGCT
>SKJJ01000170.1 GCA_007115975.1 Chitinispirillum sp. | reverse complement strand
GGGAAAAATCACCCCAACGCACTGCACTTACAGGTCTCCAGAATGGTCTCCTCACTGCAAGTCTGGCCGAATGTATGCCGCGTGCAATTAACATATTGCAGACAGCTTCCTTTGCAGCTAGAGCATTCTCACCCAGAAGTTAAAAGCGCTCAGACCAAAAACTATTCGGTACCAGATTGGCAGATTATCAGGGTGTTGTGTCCTAGGGCAGACAAAAATTCAGCATAACGGCATGCTCTGCGCAGATATTGTTCAGCCACACTCCCTCCTGAAACGAAAAGACCAGCCATTTTTGACCTGAATCAAGGGGACATAGCCTACCGGAAGTCACTCAGGTATAGTACGGCTTTCAGGGCTTAGGAACAGGACTCTTGACATCTGCCGCAAGGGTATATTGGCAACTTTTCGATCCATTGCCGCCTGTGGCGCCATATATTGGTGAGTTTTTGAATCTATTGCGCCCCATGGCAGATATTCGGCGGTAGTGGTGCTACCAGCGGGATAGGCCCCAATAATTATGCGTACTATCCTTTTTATCATATAAAAACATTTTGATCTTGACTTTCTTTGTCAGGTTTGTTATCTTTAAAAAGATACAGATATACAACAAAACAAAAAAGAGAAACTGAACCATGTTATCCATCTCAACCAAAACACAATACGGCCTTGTTGCTCTTCTTGAGCTTACTGAGTACTATAACAAAAGCCTTGTACAGATAAACGACATTGTGCGCCGGCGCAACGTTCCCAAAAATTACCTCGAACAGATTTTAAACAGACTGCACAAGGCAGGGATTGTAAAGAGCGTTCGGGGCAACAAGGGGGGCTATAAGCTTGGCGCCCATCCTGATGAGATTTCGCTCAAGAATGTTGTCGCAAGCCTTGAAGGAGTGCTTGAGCTGCACAACAATAAAATCTGCCCTGCATTGGATGAGGTATTGGAGCAGGTTGAGCAATCCGTTTCAAAGATTCTTGATATCCCTTTATCAATGTTATTGGAGCGACAGAAAACGCTTCAACAACAGATTATGTTTTCCATTTAAGAGATAAAATCATGAACATTGCACCTGACATAACAGCTCTTATCGGGCGGACTCCTCTGGTGAGGATAAATCAGATCTTTGGTGATCACAGGTGCACGGTAGCAGCCAAACTGGAGCAGTTTAACCCCTGCTCATCTGTAAAGGATCGTACGGCACTTGGGATGATTATCGATGCAGAAAAGAGCGGCAAGCTGCGTCCGGGCGGAACGGTCATTGAAGCAACAAGCGGCAATACCGGTATCGCCCTTGCCTTCATTGCGGTGGTGAGAAAGTACAATTCCATCATAATAATGCCCGAAAGCATGAGTATCGAGCGACAGCGTCTTCTCACCTCCTTTGGAGTCAAGCTGGTATTGACACCGGCACACCTTGGAATGAAAGGTTCAATAGATAAGGCCATTGAGCTGGAGTCGCAAATTGAAGGGGCCTTTCTGGTGGGACAGTTCAGCAACCAGTCAAACCCTGCCATTCACGAAACCACAACAGCAAAAGAGATCCTTGAGGATACTGATGGAAAAGTGGATGTATTCATTGCAGGCGTGGGAACCGGAGGAACGATTACCGGAGTGGGGCGGGTTTTAAAGAGACATAACCCACAGATAAAAGTTATTGCCGTTGAACCGGCAGCATCCTGTGTGATCAGTGGCGGACAGTGTGGCCCCCATATGATTCAGGGTATCGGGCCGGGATTTGTCCCAGACATTTATGATAAATCGGTCGTTGATCAACTCATCTCTGTTGGCGACCAGGATGCTTTTGAGTGGACCAGAAAGATTATTCAGTGCGAAGGGATACTGGCAGGGATCTCTTCAGGTGCTGTGGCGTGTGCGACTGCCAAATATCTAAAGAACCGCAGGAAAGAGGACAAGGTCATAATCACCCTCTTTCCGGATACTGGAGAGAGATATCTAAGCGTTCCCATGCTGTTAAAGGGGAGCTGATTTTTTTAAACCCTTATACTTGACTTACTTGGTCAAGTATGTATTATAAGGAGGCTGCGTATGAAAATTCAAGTCAACGGGCAACATAAAGAGCTCTCTGAGGACGCCATTTCCGTTGTGGAACTGCTCAAAATATGCAACGTTGAGATGCCGGATATGGTCTCGGTTCAGCTTAACGGTGCATTTGTAGATAAGGAGAACTACGGCACAACAGTCGTTAAGGAGAGTGATGAGGTTGACTTTCTCTATTTCATGGGTGGAGGAGAGGGATGACTGGGTTTTCCACAAAAGCGGTGCATGGTCCGGGTGAAAACAGAGATCCCCACGGGGCACTCCGTCCGCCTGTTTACGATTCAGTGGCTTTTGAGTTTGCCTCATCACGGGATCTGGAGCTTGCGTTTGCAGGCAGGAAGCCTGCCCACACCTACTCCCGTATCACCAACCCAACGGTTGACGAACTGGAGAAGCGGGTCAGGCATTTAACGGGATCGTTGGGAGTGGTGGCTGTTTCATCAGGAATGGCGGCGATTACCAATGTGGTTTTGTCTCTTGCCCGAAGCGGCTCCAATATTGTGACAAGCCGCCATCTTTTTGGTCACTCTCTTTCGCTTTTTACCCGGACCCTTGGAGAGTGGGGGCTCGAAACCAGATTTGCAGATATGACAGAGCCAGACTCTGTTGAAGAGCTTATCGACAGCAGTACTGCGTTGGTGTTTCTTGAGGTAATCAGTAACCCCCAGCTTGAGGTTGCAGATATAAAAACATTGTGTGAGAAAGCTGCAAAAAAAGGGGTGCCGGTTGTTCTTGATGGCACACTCACCAGCTCCTACCTTTTCAATTCAAAGGAGGCTGGAGTTGCGGTTGAGGTTATCTCCTCCACAAAGTTTATCTCGGGTGGTGCAACCTCTCTGGGTGGACTTATAATTGATAACGGGACATTTGACTGGAAAGGGTCGGTTTCATTAGGCGGGATGTCTAAGCAGTACGGCCCCGGAGCATTTCTTATGCGCCTCCGCAAGGAGGTTAACCGCAATATCGGCGGCTGTCTTAGCGCCCATAACGCCTGGCTTCAGATACTGGGACTTGAAACACTTCCCCTTCGGGCAGAAGCCTGCAGCCGCAATGCTCTTGCCATTGCCGGATTTTTAGGGGAGCAGCAGCGCGTGGTGTCGGTTAACTATCCGGGTCTTGAACACTCACGATGGCACGCCACTGCAGCCTCTCAGTTTAAAAGGGGTTTCGGGGGACTTGTAACCTTTAAGCTCTCAGACAAGGAACAATCATTTGTTTTCATGGACAGCCTGAAACTAATTCGTAAAGCTACGAATCTAAACGACAACAAGACCTTAATAATTCACCCTGCATCAACGATTTTTGCCGATTACAGTGCGCAGGAGTGTGAGCAGATGGGGATATCCGAAGGGCTGATACGCTTATCGGTGGGGATAGAAGACACAGACGACCTTATTGATGACCTTAAACAGGGGTTGGAAACTGTATGATTGATTTTACAGAAGAGCAGCTTGAACGCTACAGCCGCCATATTCTGCTAAAGAAGGTAGGAGTGGAGGGGCAGGCACGTATTATGGAAAGTAAAGTACTTGTCATAGGAGCCGGAGGACTGGGGGCACCAGCAGCTCTTTACCTTGCTGCTGCAGGGATAGGTACTATCGCAATTGCAGATGCAGACAATGTTGATCTTTCCAATCTCCAAAGACAGGTCATACACTTTACCGGTGATATAGGAAGACCTAAAGTCGAGTCGGCAGCAGAAAAAATGAGGGCGATCAATCCTGATGTAAAAGTAATAACCCATCATGAATTTCTGCTTTCCGACAATATACGGCCGATAATTCGTGATTATGATTTTGTCATAGATGGCACCGATAATTTTGCCGCCAAATTTCTGATCAACGACGCCTGTGTCCTGGAAGGCAAGCCATTGTCTCATGGCGGAATCCTCCGGTTTACCGGTCAGACCATGACCATAATGCCAGGAGAGTCGGCCTGCTATCGATGTGTTTTCAACGCTCCTCCCCCCAGGGGTGCGGTACCAACCTGCTCACAGGCAGGAGTGTTGGGTGCAATTGCAGGGATGCTTGGAACGATACAGGCAGCGGAGGCTCTTAAATTTGCAACTAACACAGGTACTCTTCTGTTAAACAGCCTTCTTACCTTTGAGGCTGAGGAGATGGATTTTCGTAAAACAGCACTAAAAAAAAGGGCCAGTTGTCCGGTATGCGGCGAGAACCCATCCATTACGGAACTTCACGATGAAGAGCAGGCGGCATGTGATCTGAAGGAGAAAAAACGGTGAACCTGAAAATCTCAAAAGTTATTATCGAATCTTTGATAGAGCATGCAAAAAGAGATGCACCCATAGAGGCGTGCGGTTATCTTGGGGGCATTGATTCAGAGGTAACGCAGATAGTGCCAATGTGCAACACCGATGCTTCGGAGCAGCACTACTCCCTTGACCCCAGGGAGCAGTTCCACGCAGTGAAAAGCCTACGGGCACAGGGTCTTAAGGTGCTTGCCGTTTACCACAGTCACCCCTGTACTCCGGCACGTATGTCCCTGGAGGATATCAGGCTTGCTCACGATCCAGATATGAGCTATGTGATAGTATCACTTGAAAGTGACCCGGTGGTAAAGTCTTTTCGCATTGAAAACGGATTGGCAGTGGAGCAGGACATTGAAGTTGTTCAGGGTTGAAGGGCATGTGCAATGAGTGATAGAGGTTGGAAATAATAGGTTTAAAAAAGGATGGATTCAATCTCTTTTTCTCAAACCCTACACTTCCTACTTCTCAGTTCTTGCTCTGCGACCTTTGCGTCCTCTGCGTTGAATCAAAATTAACTTAACGCGTAGCGTATCCCTGAAAAGATGAAGCAAGTTGGGTTTTAAAACAAACAAAAAGGAGCAGGAAAAACGATGAACTACCGATTACCCGCAACTTTAAAAGCTGAAATTGATGATCTGGAAAAACAGATACACCGTCTCGGACAGGGGGAGATATCCGATTCAGAGCTTAAGGCTCGCCGGGTTCCATTTGGAATTTACGAACAGCGTATCAGGGGTCAATATATGGCAAGAATTCGCTGCGCAGCAGGGATCATAACACCCCTGCAACTAAAAACAGTCGCCCAGCTTGCAAAGCAGTACGGATCCGGAAGACTTCATGTGACCACCAGGCAGGAAATTCAGATGCATGATATACCAATTGAACATCTGATACCCGTTCTGCGCGAACTTCACGATGCGGGATTGTCCACACGCGGTGGCGGCGGAAACACGGTTCGTAATATAACGGCTTCATGGAACAGCGGTATCGCGGCTGATGAACTATTTGATGTTACACCCCATGCTGTTGAGCTTACCTCAAGGATGGTTGAGCTGCCCGGTTCATGGCTCCTTCCGCGCAAGTTCAAAATTGCATTCTCAAACAGTGCGGAAGACAATTCGTTTGCAACGGTAAATGATGTGGGGTTTGTGGCAACTATTAACAACGGCAAAAAAGGATTTCGGGTATTTGTTGCTGGCGGCATGGGACGATCTCCACAGCCAGGCGTACTGCTCCATGAATTTATCGACGAGAAAGATGTGTTTCAGGTGGCGGAAGCTCTCAAACGGCTTTTCTCACGATACGGTAACCGCCGCAACAAGCATACGGCCAGACTGCGTTTTTTGTACAATTCACTCGGCCGCCAAAATTTTCTTGAAACCTATAACAGAGAACGCCAAACGCTTGATTCAGAAAAACCGGCCCCTTTTGCTGTACCGCTGCTTTCTGATACACCGCATGCTCCGTTCACGCCAGAAGAAAGCAATCAGTCTGTTGAGGTGGAATTTGAGCTGTGGAAAAAACGGTACTGCGGGCAGCAGAAACAAACAGGTTTATGGTGGGTCAAGTTTCCTCTGTCACTCGGTGACATTGTGGCGGACACCGCAATCCGGATCGCTGATGCACTCTCCCCTATTGGTGATGAGGGGCTACGTTTCACCCCCGACCAGAATATCGTTTTCAGAAATATCCCTGAAAACCAATTGAACACTTTTTTCGCGATTGGGCGTGACTGTTCACCGCTCTGGAACAGGGCATCGGTTATAAGCAGTGCAGTGGCCTGTGCGGGCGCAAGCACCTGCCAGCTTGGGATCTGCCTTTCACGCGGCGCACTGAATGCATCCATTGAAGAGCTTGAACAATCCCATACCAGCATCGATTCTGCCGAAGGGCTACGAATCCATTTTTCCGGCTGTTCCAACTCCTGCGGCCAGCATGGGCTGGCACATATCGGTTTTTTCGGTAAAGCTTCCCGTAAGGACGGGCATGCCTATCCGGTCTATTCGATAGTGGCAGGTGCGCAGATTGACGGCGATAACGGTTCTTTACTTGCACAAACTTTGGGTACAGTACCGGCACGAGCGGTTCCCCGCTTTCTTGCACAGTTTCTCGCTCATTATGCTGAGAGGAAAAATAGTTACAACTCCTATCAGGCCTATCTTGATGCCGAAGGGTATGAGAAGATAAAAACAGTTGCAGCACCACTCACCGAAGTCCCTTCATATGAGGAGGACAGCTCATGGTATCGTGACTGGGGATCTGATACCGATTTTTCTCTTGAAGGTCGCGGAACAGGTGAATGTGCCGCAGGACTCTTTGACCTAATTGAGCTTGACCTGCTGAAAGTCAGAGCGGCCCGTAAAATGATTACAGACAATAAAGGGAGCCGGGGTGATTTTCTTAATGAGATACTTTTTTACAGTGCCCGTGCTCTCCTCATCACCCAGACAGGCGAGGTAGCACAGGATGACCAAGTTGGGATGCTGTTTAAGAAGCTTTTCGTTGAAAAGGGTTTGGTTGCAGCAGAATATATAGACGTTGTCAATCTGCTCAAATCAGATAACCCGGAACAACTGTTGGAATATGAACAGAAAATAATCTCTTTTGCCCAGGCAATCGAGGCTCTTTACCTGTCGCTTGATGAGACGCTTCAGTTTCATCCCAAACAGGAGCAACGCGAGGAACTTAAGGCAGATCTCACCAGGGATTTTCGCGGCGTTGCCTGTCCGATGAATTTTGTCAAAACAAAAATGGCGCTTTCACAGATAAAACCAGGTGAGGTGCTCTGCATCTTCCTTGATGATGGTGAGCCGGTGGAAAACGTACCGGCCTCAGCAGAAGCGCAGGGGCATACAATTATCGATAAAAGGAAAAAAGATGATTATTGGGAAGTTCTGATCAGGCGTGGGGATAACTGAGAGAGTGTGTTTAAATTCCCAAAGAAACATGCATAAAAAGGGAAGATGTAAAATGAAGGAACGCTATAAAAAACTGCTAACATCAATACAGAGCAAACCAAAACAGTCTGTCAAAGAGATCCTTGGGCTTGTCATCTCAGAACTGGGTTCATCACGAATCACCCTTGCATCAAGCTTGAGCATTGAGGATCAGGTGCTGACCCATCTGTTGTGTGAAGTTACATCGAGTCCCCGGATATTCACGCTCGATACGGGAAGACTCTTTTCAGAAACGTACGAAACAATGGAAAAGAGTATGCAGCGTTACGGATTTAATTATGAAGTGCTTGCACCGGATACCGGAGAACTTGAAGTGATGGTGGCAAAACAGGGGCCCAACCTGTTTTACAGGAGTGTCGAACTGCGCAGGCACTGTTGTGCGGTACGAAAGACACATCCGCTCAGGCGTGTTTTGTCAACTGTCGATGCATGGGTGTGCGGACTGCGCACCCAACAGGCAGTAACGCGCACCGATGTAGAGCTGATAAGCTGGGATGACACTTTCAACATCATAAAGATAAACCCTCTTTTCAATTGGACAGAGCAGCAGGTGTGGGATTTCATAAAAAGTAACGACATTCCCTACAACCCGCTTCAGGACCGCGGGTTCAGGAGTATTGGCTGTAAACCCTGCACCAGGGCAGTTGGTCTGGATGAGGAGATTCGTTCAGGGCGATGGTGGTGGGAAGAACCGGAACACAAAGAGTGCGGGTTGCACAAAAGGATAAAGTAATGCTACTTCTAATTGTCTATTTCTCGATTTCGATTTTCCTTGCGGTGAATATGGGGGCAAGCGGCTTTTCGATTGCCTTTACCCCTTCATACGCATCAGGCATTGTAAAGAGAAAAACAGCCGTTTTTTTGTTTTCGGTCTTTGTCGTCGCTGGCGCATTTCTTGTGGGACCAAGAATTGTGGAAACACTTACCTCCAGACTTGCCGGGCAGATCACCGATCCAAACTCCGGTCTGATAATTCTTTCGAGTGCTACTCTGACCATGTTTCTGGCGAATCTTTTAAAGGTCCCGCAGTCGACCAGCTTTGTAATGGTGGGTGCATTTGCCGCTGCCGGCCTGTTTTTTGGTGAGGTAAATGTGAGAACACTTATCGAAATTTTCGCCTTTGCGGTGATTTTTTCAGCTCTCTCCTTTGTGGTCACCTATCTGGCAATCAGAAAGTTCTATCCTTTAACCGCAAGAAACATGGTATTGCATGAAAAGATTGTGCGCAATAAAACTCTGATAAGAAGATTCATACTTTTCACCGACTGTTATTCAGGTTTTGCAATCGGCACCAATAACGTGGCAAATGTGATCGCACCACTTCTCATTGGAGGGGCGATATTCAATATGCCGCTGCTTTTTGTACTGTTCGCACTGCTTTTCGGTGCCGGAGCGTTGGTGATGGGCAAGGGGAATATTGACACCCTCTCACGGGACATCATTCCAATCGGCGAGGTTTCAGCGGGTATAATATCTCTTGTTACATCCAACTTTGTGATTGTGGCGTCACTTTTGGGTCTGCCTGCTCCACTTGTACAGTTTACCACATTTTCTGTTCTTGCCATAAGCATGGTAAAGGATGGGTTCAGGCAGACATCGGGAAAAAAAATTGTACTAAGGATATTCTCTGTGTGGCTGATAGTGCCAGTGGCAGCAGTTGCAATAAGCTGGTTAATGCACTACCTGCTTTTATAACATGTAAAATTCTTTTCAAAGGAAGTGATGTGAACAGTTTTAACGATAGCAACGTGGCTGACCTTATAGGGGATACTCCTGTTTTTAAACTCAGGAGAATATCCGAGACTCCTGCAGCCGATATATTTGTAAAGCTTGAGTTTCTCAATCCCGGTGGCAGCATAAAGGACCGGATCGCATTATCGATGATCGAGCATGCTGAAGCCGAGGGAACACTAAAGAGCGGGTCAACTGTAATCGAAGCAAGTTCAGGAAATACCGGAATCGCTCTTTCAATGATCTGTGCCTCAAGGGGTTATAAATGTATCATCACCATGCCGGAAGCCTTAAGTCTTGAGAGAATCAACATACTGCGTTCATACGGTGCGGAAGTTAAGCTGACCCCCTCTCATGAGGGGATGGTCGGGGCAATCAAAAAAACTGAAGAGCTTTCCGGAAAAATTGAACAATCGATAATAATGAGACAGTTTGAAAATCCGGCCAATCCAATGGTGCATGAAAATATTACATCTCAGGAGATTATCACTGCAATGCATGGCCGTATCGATGCCTTCGTTGCAGGTGTGGGCACGGGTGGCACCATAACCGGAGTAGGAAGAGTGCTCAAGCAGTATAACAGTAATATCAGAATCGTTGCGGTGGAGCCGGCAGCTTCAGCGGTTTTATCGGGAAAAAAAGCGGGACCTCATAAGATACAGGGCATAGGGTCGGGTTTTATTCCAAAGAATCTTGATCTGAGTGTTATTGATGAAGTCATTACAGTTGAGGATGATGAGGTGTTCAAAATGACAAGAGAGATCTCACGTAAAGAGGGACTTTTTGTGGGAATGTCATCAGGAGCAAATGTGCTGGCAGCCCTGAAGATTGCCCAAAGACTTGGTAAGGGTAAAAGAGTGGTAACCATTTTACCCGATTCGGGCGAACGGTACCTGAGCATGGCGCACTATTATAATGTTTAAGTTTACTATAGTGGTTTCAACTGAATAGAGGAGAATAAAAATGGATCATCTGGAGAAACTGGAAGCAAAGAGTGTTTACATTTTCAGGGAAGCTTACAAGGAGTTTAAGAATCTGTGCATGCTCTGGTCTATCGGAAAGGACAGTACCGTGCTGCTGTGGCTTGCCAGGAAAGCGTTTTTCGGCCATGTGCCATTTCCGCTGGTGCATATCGATACCCACTTTAAAATTCCGGAGATGATCGAATATCGTGACCGGCTGGCGCGAAAATGGAAACTCAACATGATTTACGGGGAAAACGGGGAGGCTCTGAAGAACAGACAGACATTCCCCGACAAGACAGTTGACCGTCTGACCTGCTGCAAACTGCTAAAAACAGAAGCACTCAGGCACACTCTTGCCGGAGACTGGCCGCGGTACAGAATGAACCATGAAACCGGCACCTATGAGGTGGATACCAACCTGGAGCCTTTTACAGGTGTTATTGCAGGTGTAAGGGCAGATGAGGAAGGAAGCCGTTCGAAGGAGCGCTATTTTTCCCCGCGGGACAAGGAGAACGAATGGGACTTCGCAGATCAGCCACCGGAGCTTTGGAATCAGTTCAAGACTGATTTTGCTCCGGGGACACATCTGAGAATACACCCACTGCTTGACTGGACAGAGATAAATATATGGGAATATATCGAACGTGAAAACATTCCCACCGTATCACTCTATTACAATCAGGGTGAAGGTAAACGGTACAGAAGCCTTGGGTGCTATCCCTGTACCACCCCCATCGAATCGGCTGCATCAAACGTTCGTGAAGTACTGGAGGAACTCCGCTCCGGCAAACTTAAAAATGTAGCAGAACGTTCGGGACGTGAGCAGGACAAGGAGGATGGTGGTCTTGAGACGTTGAGAAAAGACGGGTATATGTGATCAGGGATCAGGGGCCAGCTGCGCTCCGCTCACACTGAGTCCCGACTTTACGTCGGGATTCCGATTGACCGTATCGAAGTGCCTGTGCTAAGCTTGTCGAAGTGTTCCTGTACCTCAACATAAAGAACAGGAACCCTTCGACAAGGAGCTCAGTACAGGCAGGGTGAGCGAAGAGGAGGTACATGTACCCTTTTTCCTCCTCGTTTCCCGAAACTCGACACTTTTTTACGATGAAAATTAGGAGAAAACTATGACCTTTCGTGAACAGATGAACATTGTAGTAGTAGGCCATGTTGACCATGGAAAAAGCACCGTAATCGGCCGTCTTCTTGCAGATACCGGATCACTTCCGGAAGGGAAACTTGACCAGGTAAGGGCACAGTGTGAGCGTAATGCCCGCCCCTTTGAGTATGCATTCTTGCTCGATGCACTGAAAGACGAACAGTCTCAGGGGATAACAATTGACACTGCGCGCTGTTTTTTCAAAACAAAGAAGCGTGATTACATCATTATCGATGCACCGGGGCATATTGAATTTCTCAAGAATATGGTCAGTGGTGCAGCAAGAGCAGAAGCTGCACTGCTTGTTATCGATGCACATGAGGGGATTGCAGAAAATTCAAAACGGCACGGGTACCTTGTTTCCATGCTCGGCATAAGCCAGCTAGTGATACTTGTAAATAAGATGGATCTTATCAGCCACGATCAGACTTCATACGATTCTCTTGTCAGAGAGTACAGCATATTTCTTGAAAAACTGGGGATTTCTCCTCTGGCATTTATTCCGGTCAGTGCACGAAACGGCGACAATATTGCTCAAAACTCCGATTCAATAAAATGGTATGACGGCCCGCCAGTTCTTGATCTAATCGACGGTTTGGAGAAAAAGCCCGAAGATGAGCGCAAGCCTCTGCGCTTTCCGGTACAGGACATTTATAAATTTACGGAAGCCGGCGATGACCGTAGAATTATTGCAGGAACGGTAGAAAGCGGAACGATCTCGGTTGGTGACGAGGTCATTTTTCACCCCTCAGGGAAACGCTCAGAAATAAAAAGCATTGAGGCATTCAATGTTCCCACCGAAAAAAGAGTGTCTACGGGACAGGCTGCCGGATTTACACTGAAAGATCAGTTGTATTTAAAAGCGGGTGAAATTATGTGCAAAGCGGATCAGCAACAGCCGCTTGTTGCCACCCAGTTTAGGGCCAATGTGTTCTGGATGGCCAATGCTCCGCTGGTAAAAAATACAAAATACAAATTGAAGCTTGGTACAGCACGGGCGCAGGTGAGGCTTTTGGATGTTGTTTCCTGCATCGATGCCACCGAGCTTACCAGTATCTCCGGTAAACAGCAGGTGGATCGTCATGATGTTGCTGAATGTGTTTTTGAATGTGTAAAACCTATTGCCTTTGATCCGGTTACCGATATAGAGGCCACCGGCAGATTTGTAATTATTGACAATTTTGACATTGCCGGCGGAGGTATTGTTGCTGGTGCCGTAGGGGAAGAGCAGGCCTGGCTTGGGCAGCACGTTCAGTCCCGCGAAACACTCTGGGAAAAGAGCAGAATCACTTCCGGTACCCGTGCGGCACGAAACGGACACCGTGGAAAGGCAATAGTTATCTGCGGCGACCAGCATCGCAAGGAGATTGCACACGAGCTTGAGGCTGCACTGTTTTCTGCCCAATATCAAAGTTACTACTCCGGAATAGAAAATATAAGAGCCGGTCTCGATGCCGAGCTGGATGATTGCGATCTCTATGCCACTGAACGAATTTTTCATCTTGGTGAACTGGCACGCATCCTGACCGATGCAGGTCTTATATTTATAACTACAATCGACAATGTGGATGCATCTGATATTCAGGCGTTGAGGAAACTCAATGAACCCTATGAGATGCTAGTGTTATGGTCGGGTGATCAGACTCCACCATCGGGAGTTGACCGTACGTTTGATTCATCGCAAGATCCGTCAAAATGTGTCACTGACATTCTCGATTCACTTCGGTTAGAGGAGGTTATTCCGGACTATTCTATTTAGTTCTGGTTTAAAAATAGGGATGTATTAGGCATGGGTCAAACCGGCGTTAATGTAAAAGTGACAATGTTGATCTCCGCTCACACTGAGCAGGTCGATTGAGATCGTCCGTATCGAACTGTTCCTGCTTATGAATGATAATCAGGGAACACTTCGACAGCTCCCGAAGACCGGAGCGCTCAGTGTGAGCGGATTGAGGCTTCACACCTGCAGAGGCCTTAAGTTGACTCCTATGCCATTCAACATCATGAGTCAGGTTGAACGGACCATGAAACGAACCTTAACTTAACACTTATGGGATTTAGGAAGCCTTACAAAAAGTAAAAAAGGATAGCAACAATGGATTTTCTACCCATAAACATACGGGTCAGTAATCGCAAAATCGTCATAATCGGCGGAGGAAAAGTAGCCGCACAGAAACTTCAGGTCCTCACCCGTACGTCAGCCAACATTTACGTTTATGCAAACGCGGTCTGTGAAGAGATAAAATCTATGGATCTTACGTGGGAGGAACTCCCCTATGATCCATCCCAACTGACCGATGCATTTCTGGTGTTTGCCTGCACTGATGCCAAAGATGTCAATAGACGCATTGCTGGGGATGCACAAAAATCTGGCATTACGGTTAACGTTGCAGATGATCCCCAGGCATGTGGTTTCACCTCGCCTGCAATCTGGTTCAACGATTCTATGTGTGTAGCGGTAAGCTCTGATGGAAAAAACGCGCGCAGATCTGTAGACTGGAGAAACGCCATAAGAGAATGGGGTGAACATGATCCGACATTACGGTAGGGATCACCGGTACTCAATTGACGAAAGGGGAGCGTTTGTCTATGAAAGTAAAACTTACCGCCGTGGCCCCCATGTTTACCTTCAGACCTGTAACCGTGTGGAGATCTATTCGGGTGACGGAGATACTCCCCGGCATATAGCCCGACATCTTTTCAGAGTCACCGCAGGCCTTGAGTCCAGGCTTATTGGAGAACGCCATATTCAGGGTCAGGTTAAGAGGGCATATACCGAAGCGATATTGACGGGGACGATCTCATCGGGGCTCCACCGTCTTTTTCAGGAGGCTCTTCGAGTCGGCAAAACGGTCAGAAACCAAACTGGCATCTCCACCGGTGCAGTTTCCTACAGCAATGCAGTGATGGAGCTGCTAAGAAGAGAGCTGGTTGATCTTTCATCCCCACTGCGGGTGCTTATAGTTGGAGTGAACCGAACAACTGAAACAATTGCAAAACAGCTGATTAAGGCTGGATGCGAATATTTGACTATTGCAAACCGGACTCTTGAACGGGCACAGTGCATCGCCGGCTCCCTAAATTGCAACGTACTTTCGCTTGATCACTTGAATACGGGACTTGCAACGTATGATGTCGTGATCTGTGCGACCTCTTCTGAGAGACCGGTCATCTTCCAATCCATGCTCCCCCATGACAAACCCCTATTAATTGTTGATCTGGCGGTACCACGTGACGTTGAGCATTCAGTGGCTGATATGTGCAATGTTAACCTGTTCAATGTTAGTGATGTTGAATCGCAGATCGATCAGAATCTCACAGCACGCAAAGCAGAGATCAGGTGTGCAGAGTCGATTATTTCTGAAGCCGCGGCTGCTTTTGCCCTATCAACTGTCCGGAAGGAGTCTTCTGTATGCTGAAAGTGCTCTCAAGATCAAGCCCACTGGCTCTTGTACAGGTAAGAGAAGTGTTTAACCATTTACCGGATGTCTCTTATTTAGTCAAATCATTCGACACCTATGGTGATTCCCACAAGGAACTCTCCTTACTTGAACCACAAAAAACAGACTTTTTTACCGATGAGATCGATCGCGCGCTCCTTGACGGTGAAGGGGATGTGGCGATTCATTCGGCAAAAGACCTCCCCTGGCCTCTTCCGCTGGGCCTTGAAGTCATAGCACTGACAGAGTGTTCTGATAACACCGATTCATTGGTGAGCAGGGACAACCAGACTCTCGATCAGTTACAACCGGGTGCACTTGTGGGGACAAGCTCACCCCAGCGACGGGAGAATCTTCTTGCAATTCGTCCAGACATAGAAATCGCAGGCATTCGCGGAAACATTCAGGAGCGTATTGCACAGATGGATGATGGGTACATTGAAGCGGTGATTGTAGCAACGTGTGCTCTTAAGCGTCTGGGACTTGAAAGTCGTATAGCCCAGATTTTGCCTTTCAAGGCTCATCCACTGCAGGGGATGCTTGCCGTTGTTGCAAAAACCAAAACCCCGGAGCTTCTCAAGCTATTCTCATCCATTGATAATCGATACCGCTACGGAAAAGTGTGGATAATCGGCGGAGGACCCGGAGACCCTGATCTATTGACAAAAAAGGCAGACAAAATACTGGGTAATGCAGATACAATAATCTATGATGACCTGATAAGTGAGCAGTTGCTGGACTCATACACCGCCCAAAAGATCTATGTTGGAAAACGTAAAGGTAAACATTCATCCACACAGGATTCGATAAATAGCATACTATATGAAAATGCTGTTTGCGGTAAACGCACCATACGGCTCAAGGGTGGCGACTCACTGGTATTTGGCCGGTTGGGTGAAGAAGCACAATACCTCAGCAGCCGTTTTGTCCCGGTGGAAATAGTCCCTGGAATATCTTCATTTCAGGCAGCAGCAGCAGATATCATGATGCCCCTTACTCAGCGCGGACTCAGTGATTCTGTAACGCTGCTTTCAGGACATCGCGCCGATCCCCAAAAAAGTCCGCCTGCCAACAGTCCTACAGTTGCAATATTCATGGGTGCATCTGAAAAGGGGCACGCAGCAACTCTTCTCAGAGAGCACGGGCTGTCAGAACAGACCGAAGTTGCACTTATCAAAAAAGCATCACAACCCGCCGAGGAGTGCTGCATTGTACCTCTTGAAGATCTTGAAAAGAATACTATGGAATCTCCGCTTATGATTTTAGCCGGCAAGACAGTACCGAGCGCAAATCTGCCCCGCCGCATCCTTTATACCGGCCTTGATTCAACGGAATGTCTTCTTGACGGAGTGATCATCCACTACCCGGTAATCAAAACGGAGCCGCTTCGGACAGTACCAATCGATCCGCACAATCATGACGGCCTTATTTTCACAAGCCGTGTGGCAGTGCGCTGTTTTTTCAACCGTTTTGGCACCACCGATCTTCCGGCATTTGCTATAGGTGCACGCACAGCGTTTGAAATAGAACGGTATGAATGTAACGTAATCGGACGACCTAAAATGGCTGATTCTGAATCTTTTTTCCGCATGCTTAGTAAGGAGACAAGATTTAGCAATCTGCTCTATCCCTGTTCCGACCTTTCGTATAATGCTCTTCATGAGAGCCCTATTATACAACCGGTGCCAGTCTACCACACCAGACCTGTACATCAAAAGTGTATCGACCTGAACAATTATCATGGTATTGTATTCAGCTCTTCATCAACGGTGCAGGCATTTTTTCAATTGTACAATTCAGTTCCGGATCATATTGCAGCTTTTGTTTACGGTAAGCCAACAGTGGAAAAACTCCGCAAGAACGGATTTTCTGAATCAAGAATAATTACCATTAGTCCGGGAGGACAGTAATGACTCCAGGTTTTAGAAGATTTCGCACTACCCGGGTGGATGAAAAAACCAGAACTGCATTTCGTGAAACCGTGCTTTATGCTGACGATTTCATATGGCCGGTTTTCTGTGTCGATGGCAGGGGGCGAAAAGAAGAAATCAGCTCAATGCCAGAGGTGTATCGCCTCTCTGCAGATGTTCTTATCGATACGCTGTACCCTCTGGTTGAAAAGGGACTTAGGTCCGTTATGCTTTTCGGCGTTCCGAATTCCAAGGGTATTGAACAGGCATGGAACGACAGCGGTATCGTTCAGCAATTTATTCCTCAACTTAAAGAGCAGTTTCCAGAACTTGGCATTATAACCGATGTCTGTATCTGTTCATATTCAAACGACGGCCACTGCCATATCGGTGACAATGACCGAACCGGTGAAATTCTTGCAAAAATCGCTCTGAGTCATGCCAGAGCAGGGGCTGATATAGTAGCCCCATCGGCAATGATGGACGGACAGGTCTACTATATCCGCAAAGAACTCGAGAGTGAAGGATTTGATGATGTAAAAATCATGTCTTATGCCGCCAAGTTCGCTTCATCCTACTACAGCCCTTTTCGTAATGCTGCAGATTGCACCCCCCAGTCCGGGGACCGCTCCGGGTATCAGATGGACCCCGCCAACGGCAACGAGGCTATGGAGGAGATTGAAGAGGACATCAGGCAGGGTGCAGATTCTGTAATTGTTAAACCCGCACTTGCATATCTGGACATCGTGAACCGTGCATCCGATATGTTTTCAGTGCCGGTTATTGCCTACAATGTTTCCGGTGAGTACTCATTGCTACTCAAAGGAGTTCGGGATGGCCTGATAAATGAGCAGGTTATACTCGAAACGCTCTTGTCAGTGAAACGGGCAGGTGCCCAGCGTACTATCTCCTACTTTGTCCCTTTTGTCTTTGGTCGTGATGGGGTGCTGGAGAAGAGGAGTGTCTCCGCCTTCGCGGTTGGGTCATAATTTTGGCTCTTCCGAGAAAAGTGTGGGTAATATGTACACAACTCGTAAATAGTTCTAAATCTTTGGAAGCGTGCAAGTTAGTATTTTTAATCTCAGAAATTCTTCATCCAGAATTCCATAGGCTCGTTTCTGAATGGCTCTGATTTTACAGTTCATTCCTTCAACAATAGCGCGACCCCTTACTATATTTTCGTTTTCACCCGTTAATATTTTGTATTCTGATCTGCGCACATTATCGATGCCAGTGTTAAAATGTTTTGTGACATATTGAAAAGATGTCTTTTATATACCGCGTTTCTGTGATTATTTCGGAGCTTTCCGATGCGCATCACTATAAACGGTACCGAGCAAAAACGAGCATGAAGGAAAATCGGTACCGTTTTCGGCAGGAGCTCAGAATCTTAATCATACCTTTTATCTTTATTGTCTCGCTCTTAAATAGTAATCAAACTTGACATTTTATCTTCCAAAAGCCTTTTTTCTATGGACAAGAAACTAAGCAACAGTGGATATTTACCTTATAACGATGCACTTCGGTTTCAATTTTACGCACAAAGCGATACAACGGATGTTTAAAGAGTGGATGGCAAACGCAAACAGTGTAAGAAACAGCTTGGTTGCGATCAAAACAGAGCACAATTATCAATCTTCAAAAACGAAATCGTGGTGTACTGAAAAAAACTTGTTTCATCAAGGGCACCATTTTAAACAGTATAAGAGAACAAGCGGTATGTCTTTAATAAAATTGGCCCTTTATCTTGGCTTTACCCTTATTATCTTTCCCCGCACCGTGTCTGCAGTACAGTGGGAGATACTCGCCGATGGCCTTGAATTTGGGAAGGTACACTCTCCCCTCTATGAAACGTACACAAACCAGTATATCCATTTCCTGCGCATAGACCCAACAATCTATGAGCTTACCCTTTTCAACTCCTCTCACCCTGATCAGGGCCAAAGACTCTCGGCCAGAGACTGGGCGAACAGAGAGGGATTGACAGCAGTAATAAACGCCGCGATGTTTCAGCAAGACTATCTCAGAAGTGTCTCCTATATGAGAAGTGATAACCACGTTAATAATCCAAGAGTGTCGGGGGATAAGACATTCCTTGCATTCGACCCTCTGAAAAGTGATATTCCTCCGATAAGAATTATCGATATTGAATGCGATGACTTCTCGTCCCTGCGCAATGATTACCGAAGTATTGTTCAGTCCATACGGATGCTCTCATGCAGGGGAAGAAATGTCTGGCAGGAGAGTGACCGAAGATGGAGCATTGCTGCCATTGGTACCGATACAACCGGTAATCTGCTTTTCATCCATTCAACTGCACCACACTCGGTAAATGAATTTATAAACATCCTTCGTGCTTTACCCATAAACCTACAGAGAGCCATGTACATGGAGGGTGGCTCTCAGGCACAGATGTTTGTCCGTACAGAAAAGAAAACCCTTGAATTTGTGGGAAACTACAGCTCGGGGGGGCGTGCCATTGCAGTTACAGCTATTCCCAATGTATTGGGGATTAAAAGGAGATAACCTGCCTATAAGAGGATTAAGAGGTTGGGGTCTGTGAAAGTTTTTAAAGAGATAAGACTATGGGGCTAAAGAGTTGAAACAGGTATTCTTTGCATGCATTTTCTCTAGAAAAAAGGTTTTCTAATTCGGTCAGAGTTTTTGGGTAGTCTTCCACAGAAAAAATAGATTGCGTTTACACCAATCAAGTGCATACCTATATATATGTTTTTCATTTATGGGCAAAGTTAAAGTATATTTAAAACATACCTGTCAATTGGTGAATAGCTCATTCAACGAGGGAGTACAGAAAAATGGGAAAACATCTCAAAGATGCCTCCTCCTGGTCCTGGCATTCACTCCTTAAGCTCTATTGCAAAGCAGTCACACTGATTTTCTCCCTATTCTGTGTTGCAAGCGGACAGCTTGTAAAGAGTGCTCCAAGAGCACAAAACCTTGATGAGGCCTCTATCAGTGGCAGGGTTTTCTGGGCTGATTCCACCATTGCAGAAAATATCAGAGTGTATCTGGTTAGTACCTTTCAACCTGAATATGGGATAGGTGTGGGACCTTACTTTAACGTAATCGATTCTACCTATTCCGATGAATCCGGCAATTACATTTTCGCAATGCCTCAGTATACTTATGAGGTTGCAGTATCAGACCACAATTTTGAAGACACCAATGAAAATCTCAGTATTTCAGATCATCTTTACTTGAACTCTTCACACCCCAGTGTTACCACATTAGACCTTTATCTTAATTCACTGCCCACCTCTATTGTAAACAATCGTAACTCGACTACCCTTAATGAACGGTTACATATCACCCGGGGCAGAGATGTAATGATCAGAGTTCCGGAATGGCAGGGCAGTACCCTTCACCTTACAGCTGTAAATCTCAGGGGAGAAACTGTTTCACAGCTCCAAAGCTCCTCTGATGGTTCGATAGGATGGGACACCCAACGGATAGCCCCGGGAAATTATGTTCTAAAGATATCAAACGGAACAGAAAATATGACTACAAGAATCGTACTGAAATGATGGATGCCTCAAGGATTCCACTTAGAAAGAAAATCGCCCTGGGTCTCTATTCGCATAAAAAAAATGCAGAGGCACTGAGTCATCAACTGCGCTATCTCTTCTGGGAGTGCACACTCAGATGTAACATATCATGCCAGCACTGTGGAAGCGACTGTTCATCCGATAATTCGGTTAAGGATATGCCCCTGAAGGATTTCCTGAATGTTCTTGACTCTATCAAAACTTCAGAAGACCCCTCCAAGATTATGGTCGCGATCACTGGCGGAGAACCGCTCGTAAGAGGAGACCTGGCAGAAGCCGGACGACAGATAAAAAAACGGGGTTTTCGCTGGGGCATGGTGACAAACGGTTATGCAATGACCCAAACCATATTTGAAGAACTGCTGCAGGCTGGAATGAGCTCTGTGGCAATAAGTCTCGATGGGCCAAAAGATGAACACGACTGGCTAAGAGGTAAAAACGGTTCTTTTGAGCGGGCAGTAAATACAATCAAATACGCTGCAGGGGCAGCCAAACGCGGGCTTTTTTTTGACATAGTCACTTGTGTCAACCGTAAAAACTTCTGCAAACTGAATGAGTTCAGGGATTTTCTTCTGGACATCGGAGTCAGATACTGGAGACTGGCATTTATATTCCCCAAGGGAAGAGCAGAGAATAATCAGGAGCTCAGACTTAACAGTGAGCAGTTCAGAGAACTTCTGGAGTTTATTCGCTCCACCAGAAAACAGGGCAAAATAAATGTCTCTTATGGATGCGGCGGATTTTTGGGAGCTTACGAAATGGAGGTGCGCGATACCCCGTTTTACTGCCGTGCAGGAGTCGGCATTGGCTCTGTGCTTGCAGACGGCTCTATCAGCGCATGCCCATCACTAAGGGCTGATTACATACAAGGCAATATCTACAAAGACGACTTTTTACATACCTGGAACACCCGCTTTGAGATAATGAGAAACAGAAATTGGCTTAAAACCGGTGAATGCAAAAGTTGCAGAGTTTGGAAATACTGCAAGGGCAATGGGCTTCACCTCAGAAGAGAGAAGGACGGAGAGATGCTGTGGTGTGGGTACCGGGAGCTAATGAGCTGATTCTAAAAACCAAGACAACTTTACATTTCTGAACAGTCCCGACAAACCGTTCCACTCACCTGGTCATCTTACGCATACATTTAGTGCAAATGGTCGTTTCGGGCATATACTCAAGACGCTCAGGTTCAATCTCATTTTCACACTTTCTGCATTTTCCATAGTGGTCTGAATCAATTCTCTCCAGAGCTTCACGAACCTGACGAAGATTTTTCTCAGTACGCGCCTTTGTATGAAGGGCCTGTTGCTGACGCTGTATGGCATCGATTCGGGTAAGCCTGCCGATAGGATCTTCCAAAGAGACCGGCTTTTCAGATTCGGCACTCAGTTTTTGCGTCGCCAGCAGTTCCTGCTCTTTTTCCAGTAAGATTTTTTTATACATTTCCTTGTTACTCATCGGTTTTCACGTCCTTTGCAAAATCGATAAACGGAGTGCTCTCTCCTACCGAAATGAGATCGAGTTTGTGCATAGCTCTGGTGCAGGCGTTATATTGCATGCTCCTGTCTATTTCGCTTTTGTAATTTTTTGCATCGGCAAAGGGTATGATTACCTGATCAAACTCCAGCCCCTTTGCCATGTGTGCAGTAGTTATGATAATCCCATTCGAAAAGGTTTTGGTTTCAGGTGTTAAAAGACTGCCCTGAATGCCAAAGGATTGCAACGCATCATGCATCGACTGAGCCTGTATCTGGCTTTTACATATTACGGCAAGGGACTGATAATCTGTCAGAAAAGAGTTCTCAAGCAATCTTTTAATTTCAGATAACTGCTGGGTTTCACTCTCTACAGAGATGAGTGCGGGTTTCTCACCATGTCGTTCTATAGCCTCCAACTGCTCATTTTTTGAAATATTCTGAGCAAAGCTTGTAATTTCATAAGATGAGCGGTAACTTTTGGAAAGTTTCATACACACTGCATTGTCAAAGACCTTCTGAATTTCGTGGTGTGTCGTTGAACTGTAGGGATTCACCGATTGATTGGCATCCCCTAGAATTGTTTTTTTACATTTAAACAGTAAGGACAGTACCGCATACTGCACCGGTGTATAGTCCTGCATCTCATCGACCACGAGATGTTTTACATACGAAAAGCTCATGGTACCCTGAAAAGCAATTTTGATATATACAAGAGGGAAAACATCTGAATATTCAATTTTATTTCCGGGTCTTTTTTGGAACATCTCAGGTTTTTCCATCCAGTCATAAAAATCCTTATACAATCTGAGTAAACTCTGAGTTTTAAACATTTTCTTTACCGATGTCTTAATTTTATTAACCTCGGGGCCTTTTAAAGTAACCCTGTAGTCAAGATATATCTTTTTTGCGGCATCTTTGCGATCAGAGCAAAACGCCTCGTTACCGCAATACCGTAGTAGGTATTGTAACGCCTGCGGATAAATTCAGCAGGTAGTACCGGTGCGTTTTCTCCAACCGTAATATCTTCAGGGGTGAAATAATCGCTTTCAAAAGTGGCAATAAAACTCTTGATCTTCTGTAAAAATTCATAGCTTGCCTTGAAACGGATTCTTTGGATGTACTTATGATCAGAGGCTTCAATCAATGCCGACACCTGTTCAAAAAAGGTCTGAAACGGAATTTTACGGGTAAGTTCGTTCAGAGCGATTTTTTCAAAATCTATTTCAAGGATCTTCTCCTCACCAAGTTCAGGAAGAACATTTGAGACATAATCGGCAAATGCTCGGTTAGGTGAGATGATCAGAATGTTTTTTGAAGAGATGGTATCCTTATGTTTATAGAGAAGATAGGCTATGCGGTGCAGAGCGATTGATGTCTTGCCCGATCCGGCTACTCCCTGTATGATCAGATTGTATGAAGAGTCATCCCTGATGATACGATTCTGGTCGCGCTGAATTGTTGCAACAATGTTCTTCATCTTCTCATCAGAGGTGCTGCTGAGTTCTTTTTGCAGAACTTCATCACTGATATTGAGTGAACTTTCAAACATAAACTCAAGCTTGCTGTGCCGTATCCGGTACTGCATTTTACGCTTTACCTCGCCGGATATGGTTCCTTCAGGTGCCTCATAATATGCCTCACCAAGCTCAAAATCATAGAACATACCCGACACCGGTGCCCGCCAGTCATGCACCAGAAACTCCTCCTGCTCCTCATCGTAATAGGAATGCACCCCAATATAGATCTTTGAATCGTTTTTTCCGTTTTCACTGAAATCTATTCTACCAAAATAGGGTGACTCCACCAACCTGACTAATCGTCTTCTCTTGGCTATGATGGAATCCCCGGTAATCACCGAAACAGCAATCGATTGCCTGATACCCGCTTTTTCCGCTCCGTCGAGTTCATAAATGTTCTCCCACAGGTACTCTTTATTTTCCTGTACATCACGGGTATGTGAGTCGATTGCGCTGTTTACATCTTGTAAATCACTCCCGATTAACCGAAGCGTTCTTTGCAGATATTGTTTCTCTTGACTTTCACATCAAACAGTCATGAACTATCTCCTGAAAGGTTAAAATTGCCTGGTATGGATTTAGCGCCGGTACAGAATAACCCTATTCCCGTCATACCCGAGGGGGGTACTTTTTTGGGTAGTCACCCGAGTTCGTCATACCGGAGTTGTTTATCAGGTATCCAGCACTAAGAAATGCTGTTTATACCATACCGTTTTAGCAGGTACACATCTGGATTCGGGCCTTCGCCGGAATGACGGAACGGGAAATTGAAAGACTAACCGGCCGTATCGAAAAAAGCATCATCTGAAGGATCGACCAGTTTTACATCCCTGTTTTTGTCACAGAAAAACCGCAGATGCCACTCATCGGGAAAGAGTGCCAGGTTCCTGCCATTTTTATCTATTGCCAACTCCGCACCGTTAGGCAGATAAATATCTTTCAACGAGACATCATCACCTGCAAACCATTTAGCGATAGTCCAGGGCGCCTTCTCCACCTGTGAGAGCACCGAATATTCTGTTTCCAGACGATACTGCACCAGATCAAACTGAAGTGGCCCAACAGCGGCAAGAAGGGGAACCTTTCTTACAGCATTGGGCAGTTCAAAAATGTGCACCAGCCCTTCCTGGACAAGCTGATTCAACCCCTTTTCAAACCGTTTATGATTCGATGTCTTAAGGTTATTAATGTAGGCAGTACATTCAGGGGGGAAACCGGGGATTTCTGAAAACGCAACGTCAGGTGATTCACTGAGGGTATCGCCAATGGAGAAGTGCTCTCCTCCCACCACACCGATCACATCACCTGCATACGCTTCATCAACCGAAGCCCTGTCCCGTCCAAAAACGTTGCTGGTATTGGAGAGACGAAGTTTTTTCCCGGTACGGGTATGAACTACATGCATATCTTTGGTAAACTTGCCGGATACCACCCTGATAAACGCCATGCGATCCCGGTGTTTGGGATCCATATTTGCCTGGATTTTAAAGATAAAACCAGAAAAGTTCTCATCCTCCGGCGCGATTCTCTTATCTGCTGACATCCGGGGTTGGGGCGGCATTGAAAACTCTAAATATCCGTCGAGCAGGATCTGTATCCCGAAATTATTTGCTGCACTGCCAAAGAAGACCGGCGTGGTGGTGCCGTTCAACACCTCTTCCATGTTAAAGATTGTTCCTGCTTGATCGAGCATCTCCAGATCTTCACAAAAAGCACTGTACACAGATTCCGACAGTGATTCAGTGAGTACGGGATCATCCAATCCGATGGTACTCACCGGTGCCCTGTAAGCACCTTTAACCGTTCGTTCGTACAGATAGGCGAGCTTGTTTCTTCGGTCCCAGACGCCTTTAAAGTCGATACCCGACCCCAACGGCAGATTCACCGGATAGGTTTTAATCTGCAGAGCATTCTCTATTTCATCAAGAAGTGTAAGCGTGTCAAGTGCAGGCCGGTCCATCTTGTTAACAAAGGTAATAACGGGAATATGTCTTTTTCTGCACACTTCGAAGAGTTTCTTGGTCTGGTTTTCAATCCCCTTTCCCCCATCAATAACCATGATAACCGAATCAACGGCAGTCAGGACACGATAAGTATCCTCGGAGAAATCATTATGGCCCGGTGTGTCAAGGAGGTTTATTTTGAAATCATTGTAGTCGAAGTAGAGGACTGTGGAACTCACGGAGATACCACGTTTCTTCTCTATTTCAAGCCAGTCTGAGACCGTAGCACGCTCTTTTTTTCTGGCTGTAACCGAACCGGCCAGGTTAACCGCACCCCCATACAGCAAAAACTTCTCGGTAAGAGTCGTCTTACCGGCATCGGGATGGGAGACAATGGCAAATGTTCTTCTTTTCGAAACTTCCTGAGCGATATCCATGTTTCATTACTTTCAAAGATTATGTGTATACCTGTGTAAACTGCAGGCGCAAAAAAAAATTCGGGGTAACTAAAAGTGAAAACGTGTAAATATATATCAGGTTAGTATATCAGGGAGGACTTACCAACAATTTGGTGTGGTTTGATGTTTCTGAGAAGCGGATGGTGTGATTGAATAAAACTGAAGTCATTGTAGTAAACATGCAGTAAATATATAATAGATGAACCAGATAATTCAAAAAATCGGCTCGCCGGAAAAATTGAGAAGTCCCGTAGGGACACTATATTCATAGCAGGCTAATGTATGGCTATAGAGTCCCTGCAGGACAAACACCGTCTCGCAAAAAGCTCACCTCAAAAAGTTACTGCCCCGCTGATTATCTCCATTTAACTGCTGCAAACGGCCGCGAAGATCAAATATGTTTGCACTGTTTAGATTCGAGGACTGACGAATGACCATGTTGTTTTCGGAATACCCCAACTCGTAAGCTGGTCTTGTAATACCTTTAGCCCTGTTTTGATTCTGAAAAATTACCGATGCAGCATCATCGTGATCCTCCGGAACAGTAAAATCACCTTCATCAAGCCCGGTACCATCCATGTCGGTAAGAGCCAGTATCAGTTTGCCGTCCCTGACAATGATGTTTGCAGGTAGAAACTGTGTGTAATCCTCTATGACGTGATCTGCCCTTCTCCAACGCTGAGAATCAAAGGTCTCAAAATTATCTTCCCAGGTAAGAGTAAACTCCCCTGATTCCGTTGAATAGGAGTAGTACCTCATCCAGCTTATAAACTGGTACACCGGAAGAACATCGGGGTTAAACTGCCCCACCCAATCGACATAATTATTTGCCCAGATGTTGAAACGATAGGACTGCGGGATATCTCTGCAATCGGCAACCTGATTCAGCTGATCACCATATTCGGTCCGCCGCATCTCTTCCCCTTCAAAGAAAAAGGCAATGTAATCGGGAGTCCATTCTATAGCATAGGTGTAATAGTTGTCATGAGGGTTGACATCGATTCGAGGGTAGTATTCCGAAGTAATCCTGTCTTCAGCAATTCCGGTTATGATATTGGTCTGGAAACGGTCGGTGTAACGCCCTAAAACCTCAATGTCTATCTCTCTCCATGGATTATCACTACCTCGCATCCAGCCATCATTTTCAAAAGTGAAAAAATTGGAGAGCAATCCGTCACCCTGCGCGGTTCTCATCCTGAACTCAAACCTGCCATAAAGCACCTGCTCCAAAGATACCAGCTCCCCGCCTCTGACCTGAACCTGCGCACCAAGACACGCCTGCATGAACACCACCACCACAATTATTAGTTTAAGCATAACTGCCTCCTTCGACTAGGTTTTACAACAGATTACACTTTAAAGATAGCTAATATCCCTTTTGAAAGTAAGCAGAATGAATTGCATTATCAACTATGAGTGTTCACTGTTTACTTTTAGCGGGATGTGATTAATGAAACGACTTTGAAGGGATAGTGTACAAAAGCGGATAAATGAGCTTTTTGGTTTAGAAGCTGTTAAAAGTTTGCCATCACAAATAATATGGATTGAGAACCAACTAATTTTTTTTTGGTAGACTAAAGAGACATTTCAATGTTGAGTATGTCATTGCCAATGGAGCCATTAATCCCCAGAGAGGTTTTAAGGGTACCAAATTCTGAATATCACGATGGAGGGATAGACCGGTTGTGAGCCTGTACAACGTGCGACCTTTGGATTGAGATTTATCCACGGAAAGCACGGAAGGCACTGAAAAGGGAATGAAAGAAAGAATGGATAAAAATCCTACTCCTACTTCAGTGCTTTCCGTGCCTTCCGTAGACAAGTTCCTACTCTTCTATGTTTCTCAACTTCCGTCCTTTTCCGTGCCTTCCGTGGACAAACTCCTATTCTCCTATGTTTCTCAATTTCCGTGCTTTTCTGTGCCTTCCGCTGCAGAAAAGACATTCAGTGATATATTATCTCCTGTACACTCCCCTGTTAAGCCCATCCCTTAGAGCCGATAGCACTTTTCCTGATCTAATAGTTGCCCCGGTTAACCCGTCCGCCTCGGTTTTTATTATCGCGTCCGGGCCATAGAGAGCATCAAGGCTTTGGCGCACGTCCTTGCCCTTGAGATACTCTGCAAGCTCCTGGTGTTGTTGCCTGACAATCAGGGACTTTTCAGCATCACTCTCAAGATAGTCGACATCCTTATATGCCAGATACCTAAAGGAGATGTTTCTTACCACGTTGGATTGTAAGGTAAATTGTACATTCACCTCCATCTTTCCCTTGTCAAAAAAATCCCCCCTGTAGATTCCGTCATCATAACTTCTGTTTTCCTCCTGGCTGCACCCTATGAGTGCAAAGGCCAGAAGCAGTGAGATAAAAGGCAAAGCGATAGTTCTCATCAGTGACCCCTTACAGTTTAAAATGCACACGTACTTCCCAGATGAATCATCCTGCCCGCACCGGGAAAAGTCCCTCGTGGTGCCCGGATTGTGCACTAAACAGGTATTTTTTCCGGGGAAGGTCTGAATTTTTGCGTTCGATCCCCTAACCCTTTATCTATCAATTAGTTAGGAACAGAAACTTTTTGGGCGAATTTAACGGTGAGACGCTGTTGAGACTACAACGAGGAATAGATAGAAAGTAATCAGAGCTTCCACTCAACTACCCGTATGGATCTCCATACACTATTTGCCACACTTACCGAGCGGCTGAGGCTGCCGGCAGCAAGGTGATGCTCCATCTGCAGTTTTATTATAACCGAATCCATGACACCATAACAGATGAGAACAAACCGCTGGTCACCATCTTTCATATTTACTTTACAGATCTGGTTATTGAACATATCGTTGTTGAAATCAGATTGCACCAACGTGCCCTCATAATTTCGTGAGATAAGAGACGCATTCAGAACGTTGATAGTACGTCCCTTTTGCGACAGACCCAACTCTTTTTTGAATCGGTATATGCCCAGTTCGATTGTTCTGATGCCAGCGTAACGATGGTCACTTCCACTCTCGTTTTCGAGTCCACAAGAGCGCCCTGCCTGTTTTGAGGGACGGTTATGGTTAACAATGGCCGGGATATCCCAGCTAACGGTGAAGGATTCAAATACGGCAACTTCATCAACCTCCAGCTGAGCTTTTTTTACGCTTCTTTTGTCAGGTCCCCAGAAATCCACCCGAAGATATCGGTCATTTACATACTCACCCCTGTCATGATCATAATCGGTGTACATGAAATCAGCGACACTTTGCATCCCATACTCCCTTCCAACAGCAAATGTATCCACAGTTTCTCCTACAGACCAGCTTTGGCTTAAGGTAGAGGAGTGAATGAGAGAATCGAGGTTTACAATAGCAGGCTTTTGATCAGAGGCGGGTAAGGCATCGGGCCTGCATTCCCTGTCACCCTGACAGTTTACAATAAAGACAACCAACAGTACCAATGACAATGGTGTTAAAAACGATTGCAGTGTCCAAAACAGACCGGCCATATAACTAAAAAACCCTGTGATAAAAGAGTGTACTATCCACAAATTCGATTAATAGAAAAGATAAATTAGAAGAGTGGAGCAATGAGAGAAGGTAATTTGAATTTTGAACACAATTCATATTGGACTTATGGGGACAAAGCTTACCCCGAAGGGGTTGCGTCACCAAGCCCCGGATTTCTTACCCCGGGAGTTCTTATCCATCAAATTAAGTCCAGCGCGCGTCCCCCCAGAACCAACTTCATCGTTACACCCAAAGACGGTAGGGGAAGACGCAAATAAAGGTCCCTTCGACTAGTAACTCAGGACATGCTTTAGCCCCAAATAATTCTGATCTTAGGTTTAAAAGCTCTACATCCTATACTCTGAACGCTGCATCTTAATCTGCATGTATCCCGATTCCAGTTTGCGTTTTTCCTTACTGGCCAGTATCGGAACGGCATATGACTTTAATGCAGTTATCAACCCTCCGGAACCAAACTCTTCGGCAAACATTTTCTGTACATCTTTTATGCCTTCTGCGATTTGCGGTGATGGAGCGTATTTAATGGCAGTGGGAAAGAGCGGCAGAGCCTCAAAACAGCCGGCACGGTACTGTTGAGCCCTCTTTAAAAGAAGAGGATCGGATGAATCTTTGAACCGTTTGTATCCTGCAAACTGTTTTTGGACAAAACGGACCACCGATGGGCCCAAGCGGCGGTACTCCTCGGTGTAAAAGTCCAGAAGCAGCGATTCCATTTTCTCTTTGCTGATGTGCGGGTGCTTAAAGGTGAGATGAAAGCCATCCCAGTTTTTCGGTGCAATGTCGAGCAGTCTTCCTTTATCTTTATATCGGTCGAAAAGAGGTGTGCTGCAGGTGGGGGTTAGAATAACGATCTGGCTAAGACTTGGATTCAATGAAACCAGATACTCAAATTCGTCCCATATATTCTCTTCTGTATGAAAATCATGTCCGATAATAAGTGAGGCTAGCGTGTTGATTCCGCGGGAGTGCAGGGACTCCAGAACAGCTTTTACATCGATGTCTTTTAGTTTGCCGTAATCGGCCTGCTGCGATTCCACTCCGATCCAGATCACCTCTATACCCATCCGCACCAGATCATCCGGGTCCCATAGTGATATCGAATATGCACTTGCAAAACAGGAAAGTTTTGCCGGAACCGAATTTTCTCTTTTTATGCATTCAAGGTATTCTGTTGCCCGCTCTTTCTGCATCAAAAAGTCTTCCTCGATAATACCGATAGGCAGACATTTTTCACCGGCAAGCGTTTTCTGCACTCTTTTGATCTCGTTGAAAAGATCGGTTCCTGTTTTCAACAGAGGCAGATGCTGGGTTTTGTGGTAATGTGATGTTGCGCAGAACTCGCATCCATGAGGACAGCCCAGGCCCGCTAAAACCACCGCACCCTTCATCAGGGGAAATCCGGCAATCTTTGCAGAGGTAGGATAGACCACATGCTCACAGGGTTCACTGCTTTGGGGTTCCCCGAGCAGCTCCCGCATAAACTGCACCCCTTCTCCCCTGCAGACATGATCAGCAAGCGCATCGCAGGCCGGAAGCATGGTACCGTAACCACCCAGGACGATTTTTGAGTCCGGGGAGACCTCTCTGACCAGTTTGCACATTTTCTCCATTTTCCCATAAGTGGGAATCACAAAACTGATCCCCACGTAGTCGTACCCCTTCTTGAGCTCTTTTCTGAATTGATCCATGGACGGATACTGCAGCACGATAGTGGGTGTGGATATGTTTTTTGCTATGTACTCCAACCCATATGAAATATAAGTGGCCCGAAGGCTGAAAATGCCCTGTGAGCGGGTTACCTGTGCATGAAAGAGCTCAGGCATGATATGACGGGTACAATCCTCGGTGTCCTGCCCGAAAGGTCCACACACTGTTGTCAGTAGTACTTTTTGCATTAATCGTCCCTTATGTGGTTAAATAGAGAATCGCTTCTCAGTATCGCACACTGCTCCAAGAAGGCAGAGTACCGTAAAAAACCAAATCAAGTTGCATGCCAACCACAGCTTCAAACCGAAGTAGCGGTATCCCTGTATCAGGTTTATCCGGGTTAGGGGTTAGGTTCACGACACAGAAGGGGGGATTCGGTTTGGACAAAAGATACCTAAAAACCGCTGCCGGTGTGAAGATTTTCTCAAGAACCGGCAAAGACTCTGAATTACAAGAGATGTACCGAAGCCCGGTTTTCACACCAAAGGTCTTGCGAAAGGAAACTTCACTGTACCACCACAACCCTGATCTGTTTAGCAGCGGTGTGCAGTCTGTGGTGTCCGGTTAGTTCACTGTTTCAAAGTGGATTGAAAGGGTCTGTATTTTCCGATCTATTAATCCCAACTCTCGAAGGGTTCCCGTCCGGTTCCCTTTTTTCGATTCTTTTTGTTATTCATGTTCAGTTTGACAGTCGACCAATTTTCACCTATATTAATTTTCACTTTCACCATCAGCAACTTTTGTATCCTCCAAACGCATCCAAACCTAAAGGAGCACCTATGTCATCACAATTTATAGGAGTGTTCTCGATCGGTACAACCCTTGACCGGGGAATCCGCCTCTACAAGCTTGTTTTGAAGAGAGTTTTTCCAGTGCTGCTTTTACCGATGCTGATCGGAATGCTGCCATATACCCAACTCAACACTTCTGGCGCCACTTTGGGTATCCAGGGTACATCCCTTCTGTTTTTACTTAATTTCGCTGTGGGTATATGGGTGTGGATAGTGATTTTCAGATATATGCAAAAGGTTGCACTGGGAGAGCAGTTGAGTGTCTCAGAGATGCTTAAACTCCCCAAACCCGTGGACCAGCTTCTTGTTCTAACCTATATCTTATGGTTTATCGCCTTTTTCGCCGGCTCATTAGCCCTGCTTATTCCCGGTATCTACATAATGAATCTCCTTTTTATGGGGATTATAGTTGCCACAATCGAAAAACAATATCTGGTAAACGGTATTTTTCGCACCTTTTCACTCACCTGGAAGAGGTGGTGGAAAACATTCGCTATCAATATCATCGCATTCTCTATTATTTTTGTTCCTATTATGGCAGCCATGCTTGTTCTGGGTACTACAACTGTTTTCAACTCCATGGCAAACCAGTACGGGGCCCAATCCTCCTTGGGGGTCGCCCAGATAGTTTCTTTTCTGGTATACTATGCTATAATCGCCCTGGTTGCACCAATATTCAGCTCAATAATGCTTGTCCACTATTATAGCCTGCGCAGTGAAAAGGAACATCTGGACATAGAGACAGCAATCAATGAGATTGGATAATTTGTGGAGTGGATATTTCAACAGAGTGGCTGCCTTTTCAAAGCAGCCACTATTATCATTTTCGTAGTCAACAGTGCATTCACGTTTGAGGGGATAGCACCACCTCAACCGGATTCTTCCCAAATTCAAGCTGTATTGAATTTTATCCACAACAAGCAGATCTGTGAGCTGCCCGGTTCCACCGGTTCATCTGACCAAAAAACCTGCTTTCACCCCCTTTCCACTTACCTTCAACGATTTAGAGAACCAGATAACGACAGTGAAGTAAGGGAACCGATACCGCAGCAAACTAGCACTGCATTGTACACCTTTCATCGTTTCTGCCTGCCTGATACAAATAGTTTCACTCCTCTTGACCCCAAACGCTTCGAGCACGGCAATTTTCTTTCCCTGCTTGAAACAGAGGAGCCTTCTGCTTCTGAGGAGTCCTTTCTGGTACGACTGGCCAACATTTTCGTTATATTTCTTGTCAATGCAGTCATACTGCTGCGGACAGTTCTTCTTGAGCCCCTCCAGGAGCTCACCCCACCCCTGAAACTTCTATTTGCAGCAGTTGGAGCAATACTCTTCATACTTCTTTCGGTTGCACTCTCCAGGGTTGCCAAAAAACTGTATCCTCCTGAAGATACGCGGCTTTCAGGTAACCACTCTGCACAAACTGAGCACCTGCCCACTTTGCACCACGCTGAAGAGTTGCTCCAAACGGGAGACGTTCGGGGTTCGGTTACCACCGCATACAAATGGCTGGTTTATATTTCAGACAAAAACAACCTTGTCAAGAGGTATGAATGGTGGACCAACCGCCAGTTTATAGCGCTATTGTTCAAACGATCCCCCTCTCTGGGCAAACTCGGCAAAGACGTAATAACCCACTACGAAACAGTTGTTTACGGCCACCAAAAGGTGGAAATACAGGTGTTAAAAAACCTCATAGATAACTGTCTTTTGAAATCCGGAAAGATTCAGGGGCGCTGATGAAGACTCGAAACGGAAAAATCCCCCTTCCTGAAATCCTCAGGATCTCAGCGCTGATCACATTCATTAAAGAGCATAGATTTTTTTCTCTCTTTTTTATCACTCTTTTCACAACCAATATATTGATTATTATCCACGGCAGCCCTGAAGTCAAAAGCCTCAGCAGCTCCACCTATGACCGTGGTCCCTACGGAACGTACGCTTTTTTCGAACACCTCCGGGAAAGCTGGGTAGAGGTGAAACGGGCCGAAACACCTGTATTCAATTACCTCAAAAATGATTCCTCGGCAAAGACCCTTCTCATCCTCTCTCCGGTGCACACTCCCCAAGCATGGGAATGGGAGCAGATTCTTGAGTGGGTCGCACAGGGAAACCGACTGATTACATCCGGTATAACCGCACCCGGAGGGTCGTTTCTCTCTTTTACCACCAACTCCCCGGTGCGCCTTGGCAGGATTCCCGTCTCTGAAGTTGACATTCTTCTTCCAGTCCACCGAGACAGCCCGCTCAAACTCCCCCCCGATCATCAGATCGGCACGCCACTCTTCGGAGATGACAAAAGGGAGCCAGGCGATACCATTCTTGTAAGCTATTTCAACACCTTCACCGAAGATATGGTTCCGTTTCTCTCTATGGATCAGAAGGTTATCGGTATTAAAAGGTCTGTCGGCAAAGGGGAATGGGTTCTTTTCACTCAGCCCAATCCCTTCAGCAATACCATTCTCACTCATCAGCAATGGCACCAGTTCGCAGTTACACTGCTTGCCGGAGATTCCCGTTTCAGTAATGGTGAAATCATCTTCAATGAGTATCATAACGGCTATAAGGCATCGGACAACTTATGGGGGCTTCTCAGGTTTTACCGGTTTGATCACGGAATTATGTTTCTGTGCGGAGTGGGGCTTCTGTTTCTTGTCTTTACCGGAATAAGAATTTCCCCCCCTACAGTCTGGGGCAAGCGATATGCAAAGGATGTACTTCCAGGCTTGAAGGCCATGGCAAATCTCCTTTGCAGACACAAGGCATATGGGGGCCTCCTTCGCCGTGAACTTGAACTCATAAAAGGTGAACTGACAGGAAAAAGGGGAGCAGATGTTTCGGGCAACGAACTATATGATCTGTATATCAGACGCAAAGGAGCCCTTCCCCCCCACACTGATGTCAGTGAATTCATACATTTGATAGATTCATGTATCGAGGAAAAAAATCCCGCACGTGAGTCCACGTTAAAAACGCTCAATCTCTTTGTACACATAAGAAAGGATCTCCAACTGTGAACCCAGCAGAAAATCTTTTCAGGCAGATACGCTCTGAAATTGACAGTGTAATTATTGGTAATGATCAAGCGAAAGCAGTAATTGTATCAGCGGTTTTAGCCGGAGGAAATATTTTACTGGAAGGAGTTCCTGGTGTAGCAAAGACCCTTATCGCCCGAAGCCTGGCCAGGGTGCTTGGCCTGGGCTTTTCCCGCATTCAGTTTACCCCCGACCTTATGCCCTCTGATATAACCGGCACAAGCGTTTTCAACCAGGCAAAGGGGGAATTTGAATTTGTGCCCGGCCCGATATTTTCCGATTTCGTCCTGGCAGACGAGATAAACAGGGCTCCTGCCAAAACCCAGGCCGCTCTCCTTGAGGCGATGGAGGAAAAACAGGTTACTATCGATAACCGCACCTATAAACTCCGCCCTGCATTTATGGTTTTTGCAACCCAAAACCCTCTGGATTTCGAAGGCACCTACTCTCTTCCTGAAGCACAACTTGACCGATTTATGGTAAGGATTCAGATGAGCTACCCCACTGCCGATGAGGAACTTTCGATTCTCAGTGATCTCTCCTGCAAACCGGCCCAGCTTCTGGAATCCGTTACCCCCGTTGAAAACGCAATGGGGGTAATTGAAACCGCACAGGAGTTTATCCATGAAATAGTTATTGATGAGAAAGTAATGCTATACATACGGGATATCATACGGGCCTCACGGGAACTCGACGATCTGGTGCTAGGAAATTCACCGAGATCGGGTCAGATGCTCGTTCGTATGGCAAAGGCTTACGCAGCGGTTACCGGCTGCGGCTTTGTCACCCCGGATCATGTCCGCGAACTTGCTCCAGCAGTTCTCCCTCATCGCTGGGTGCTGAGACCGGAGGCAGAGATGAAGCAGGATCCGCTGAGTCCTATCATTGCAGCCCTTTTTGATTCAGTAAAGGTGCCTGCTTGAAATTTATAATTACATTCAGAGGTTTAATACTGCCATCCATTGCCGGAACAGTTCTTCTCTTGCAGAACTGGATTCCCGGTGCTCTCTATATCTTTGCTCTGATAAACATAGTGGCTCTGGTTTTGCTCACAGCAGACTACTTCTCTTTACCTGGTCCGGCGGCTTTCAGGCTGTCACGGTTCGTTGCTGACCGGCTGTATCTTCACAAAGAAGAGGATGTGCGCATTACGGTTTCCTTTAATGCCACCATTGCGCTTGCCATAGATCTGTATGATCTTGCTCCTGCGCACTTCACCTCAGAAAATCCATCCTTTTCATTCATTGCCAAACGGGGACCTCAGGAACACTACGTCTGTTACAGAGTAAATCCTCTGCTCAGGGGGTCTTTTGTCTTTGAGGGAGGGGGTATGCGTATCCGCTCGCTGTTTGGTCTTGCAGCGCGTCAGTTTACGGTTTCATTTAAAAGCGAAACTTCGGTTTACCCCTCCATTCCGACACAGGCTGAAGAGCTGCAGTCCCTTTTTTATATGTCGCGGATCGAGAGCCACATCATGCACATCTACGGGCCAGGACGGGAGTACTCCCAGCTCAGGGATTATCAGCACGGAGATGACAGACGTGCCATACACTGGAAACGCACAGCAGCAACATCGAACCTTGTTGTAAAGGAGTTTCAACCGGAAAAGGGCCAAAATGTTTTTCTGATGATCGATGGGGGGCGGCTGATGATGGCAGAGCTTGGGAATCTCTCCAAGGTGGACTGGGCCCTCTCATCATCATTTTCACTCGCACGTAAAGCACTCTCAGATCGTGATTCAGTAGGAATGATGGGTTTTACAAATCAAATTGACCTTCTGGTGCGTCCCTCTAACCGCCAGACACAAAACGCCCTGATCGCAAACACAATGTATGGATTTCAACCCAAATTTACCGAGCCGGATTATGGCGCAGCGTTCAGGTGGGCCTATGCCAACCTCAGCCATCGTTGCATAATAATAGTATACACCGATTTCATCGATCCGGGGCTTTCAAGGGAACTTGGTGCCCATATTCGTTTTCTGAACAGAAAGCACAGGGTAATCTGCTGTGCACTGGGGTTGCCGGGCTTGGATGAGATCGCATTCAGGAAGGCCAATTCGCTGCGAGAGTCGGTATTCAGTGCCGTTGTCAGAGAAGGGATCGACAGCAGAAAAGAGGTCCTGCAGGAGCTAAAGAGAGCAGGGGTTGATATAATCGATACAACGCCGGACCAGCTTGGTGGTGCAGTGCTGTCTCACTATGCAAAAATGCGCTGGAAGAGTTAGGAGGATTAGGATGGTCGAGTGTCGGGGGGGGGAGGAAAAAGCCGGATTTGAAATTCCTCTCTTGCCCCCGACACCCGACACTCGCCACCTTTTAAGAAGAGTCGGGGCATAAAGGTACGATGCAATAAAGAGCAAACTTGCTATCTGTATACCACCTTTCCACGCTCTGGAAAGGTCAAGAGGGGTAACATAGGATTCAATCACCGCGGCAATGACAAATATGGGGACCATGGCAAGGCATAGGTAGAACGCTTCCATACCAAAACGGGCCAGAGCCTCTTTTCTGGTAAGCTTGCCCGGACGATAGAGCGCCTGCCCCAGTCTCAACCCTGCTGCACCGGCAACCATTATGGCAAAGAGTTCAAGTGTGCCGTGAATCATCACCGTAAGGTAGAAATCGAGCAGAAGATTATGATCACAAAAAACTGCAGCGATGCTTCCCAGCATGAGTCCATTAACAAGAAGTATGAAGAGTGTTCCTATGCCCCACATAATTCCAAAGGCAAAGGCGTTGAATGCCACCCGTATGTTGTTGGCCATAATAAAGCTGCTCATTGCATATTTGGAACCGGACTTATACACTGCAAACGGATCACCTTCTTCGATGTTTCTGATGGTCATCTGCACATACCGGTCTCCGGCTATGGCATTTGCGGTATAGGGGTTGAGTTTGGTAAGGGCGTAACCGGCAATGGAAAAGAGAACGAAGACGACAAAAGAGATGATGAAAAGGGACTTGAGCCTCACGGTAAGGTCTGGAATTGTATGCGTAAAAAAAGCTGTAACCCTGGAGAGATCCCCTTGTCTGTCGGAACCCACATGCATCATCGCTTTTACCACAAGGGTATTGAGCTCTTTACTGAGAGGGTCATTGGGAAACAGGGAGCGGCAAAGAGAGAGATCTGCTGCGGTCTTTCTGTAACTTTTAAGAAAGGTGGCAAGTTCACCGCCCGAAGAGAACGGAGTGAGGTTATCCATCTTTTTGATTGCCTCTTCCAGCGCCACCCAGGTATCTTTTCGTTGCCGAATAAAATCCATTCTGTTCATATGAGAAGGAAAATACGATGAGACAGGAATCTGGCCAAGGATATATTGAAATTCAAAACAGTGAACTGCTTTTCCTTCAAAGCGAGTGTGCGGGGGTAGGAAGCAGGACTGCTGCCTATCTGCTCGATTCGCTTATCAGAGCTGTTTTCTTTTTTGGAATAATTCTGCTGCTCTCGCTGATGGGACTGTGGGGTCAATCCCACTTCATCTCCTTTATGACACTCTCGTTGCTGGGGCTTTTCTACATCTCCTATCACTTTCTGTTCGAATCGGCAACAGGGGGCAAAACCCCGGGAAAGTATCTCACCGGTATCAGAGTCATAAAATTTGATGGCTCAAGGGTTACGGTAATCGACTCCCTTATCAGAAACGTTCTGCGCATTGCCGATATCCTGCCGCTGTTTTATTTTATCGGTTCACTGGTGATGTTTATGGAACGGCATAACCGTCGCATTGGTGATCTTGTTTCAGAGACACTGGTGATTCACGACAGGGCCCAGAAAAAGAGTATCGCGGAATTTGTGGACACAATTCTGCTCGAGAGCGCGATTTCCAAGCAGATAAAGATTCGGGGCCTGGAGGAGCTTGATGAAAAAGAGAAAGAGGTAATTAAAACAGTCTACCTTCGAACAGAAACCATGAAACCTGATGAGAGAGTTTTGATATGTGAGAAAGTTCTGAAAAGACTGGAGGGGAAAGTGATCGTGGAGGGAACAAAGGACTGCGAAGTGGCGCTCTACGAACTGTACAAAAGGATCTAGAGAACACTAATCCATGCTGTCGTTTGGCAGACTATTTGATGGTTTATTTTGATTAGTATAGGCAATGAATAACCCACTCAGAAAAAAGAAGATGAACCGGCTCATAAAAATCTTACTCAATTCTGTCAGTTTAGTAGCTGTTCTTGTTATCAACTATCTCTCTAACACCACCTTGGTCAGCCAACAGAGTGTCGGTGAAATGAGCAACAGATTCCAGACCGTCATTACTCCGGCAGGATATGCCTTTGCCATTTGGGGTTTGATTTATCTGTCGCTTATCTTCTTTGCAGGCTACCAGTGGCATTTATGGATTAGGAAAAAGAACACCGATGTAATAGACTGTATCGGCTATTATTTCGTAATCGCAAATCTTGCCAATGCCCTGTGGGTAATAGCCTGGGTAAATGGTCTCATAGGCGTTTCCCTGCTACTCATACTCATCCTTTTGGGATCCCTTGCAACAATTGTCAAAAGATTGAACATGGAAAAGTGGAATGCCCCGTTTCCAGTCATCTTTTTCATCTGGTGGCCCATTGCGATCTATTTTGGATGGATCATTCTGGCCACGGTATTAAACATCAAGGTATTTGCAGTGAGTAGAGGCTACGATGACCTGCTGCTGTCTGCTACAGTTTGGGGAGTTCTGCTCATCACTGTAAGTACAGCGATATACCTGAGTTTGGTGTATGCCAGAAATTTGCGGGAATCGGCAATTGTGGGTGTGTGGGGACTGCTTGCCATCGTCTTGAGACAGGCGGAGGCTAATCCTGTCATCGCTGTTACATCACTGATATCCTCTGCAGTTCTTTTGATCTATGTAGCCTTCCATGCCCTTAAAGCCAGGGGTAAGACCGGTTAGCCCGGACTTGGTTTTTATTTACTCAATAGCCCCGGGTTTGCTAACCATATTTTACATGGTATATATTAACCATGAGTTCTTCATGAAATATCAGACATAAAAAACAGCTGCTCCTGAGACGAAAACAGAACTTTCTGCATCGATTTAATCCGCAGCAATTGAACGCAACAATATCACCACTGAAAACAACGACAGATGAGCGGAATACTCGATTTAAAACTTAAGGAAGCAACTTATACGGTTTTCGATCTGGAAACTACCGGTATGTCCATGCAAAATGGGGACAGAATTGTTGAAGCGGCTTTTGTACAGTACTCTTTTTCCGGAGGCGTTCTGAAGGAGTTTTGTACTTTAATAAACCCGCAGAGATCCATCCCCTGGGATGTTTCCGCTATCCATGGAATTTGCGATACCCATGTCAAAAACGCACCGAAATTCAGAAATTTTGTGCGTAATATCCTGGACCTTATAGCGGGCACCATTCTGGTGGGGCACAATGTCTATTTTGACATGAGGTTCTTAACCGGAGAGATGTCTCAATTAGGGATAGAGATCAACCATCCTCATATCTGCACCATGGGGTATCCAGGCTTTAACGGAGGAAAAACCCAACTGAGCCTGCAAAAGGCCTGTGACCTCAACGGGATATCTCTTCTCAACGCTCACAGCGCCTTGGACGACACCCACGCAACTGTAAAATTACTTGAACGACATATTCAGGAGAGTTCCCTCCGGGGACTTAACAGCTTCAGAGATCTAAAAAAGACGGATAAACAGTATAAATTTATTTCATCCTGGGATATGCCGATCCCAACCTATAAGGATGTACTAAAGGGGTGGAGTGGATGTGTTGGTGAACCTTGCGGCCGGGGGGTTGTTTACCTCTAGGACCCCACGCGAGGAACCAGGCGCCCCCGTTGGAACAGGCCAAACCTCCGACAGTCACCCCCCCTCCAGGTCCGCCCCTCCGCCATTCCTCATATAGCAATGGCTGAAGCAGGTGGGTTGCATACCCTAGTAATGCAATCAGAAATGAGTAATTCATCTTTTCTTCCAAGATTGAGCATTTGAAAAGGTGACCATCAAATTAACACATTCTCTAATGGATACTAAGACAGAGATGTCCTTTGTCTTATCTGACAATAGTAAATCTTTCGATAAAATTCTCTCCGCCAACAGTAAGTGCCAGCTGATAAAAACCTGGTGCCAACCTGCTGGTGGAGATCGAGACAAGTTGGGAGGTCTCCATTTTGGACTCATATAGAACAATTTTGCCCGACAATGAATACACAGACAAACAGAGATCCTTGTTCCTGAGTTGTTCAGGAATACTAACTTTAAGATCCGAGCGATTATTTTGTAACAGAATCCGATTCGAGGCGCGAAAAACAGAGTGTTTGTGCATCAAAACCGAGACATTGTTCGCAAAGCGCAAAGTGGGAAACCAATTTCCTTCATCTATGGTCCATATATCTTCAAAATTCCATCCTTCTGCTTCAAAAGTCGACTTGTGCATCATATCCTCCAATGCAGTATTACTGTCATTATATGTTCTGACAATGGAATCCCGACCCCATATTTTTGCCTCGAAATAAACCGGTACATCCTCATTCCACTCGTAATCCCGGCTTCTTGACCGGAGGCCTACCGAATAGCAATTGACTATTGTTCCCCCGTGATCTTCAGCCACCAATCCTTTAATCTCATCATAACCATGCACATCACAATCTGCATAGCAGTCGCTTACAGTTCCACTGTTAGCCCAAACCAGACCTGCTGCAGAGAAGCCATTGCTATTAATTCTTGAATTCTGTATATAGCATCTGCTGATTGAGCCATGATTTTCTCCCACCAGTCCGCCTATATATTCGCCACTCATGTCGCATGATTCCAAACCCAGATTCCTGACAATACCAGTGTTCCCTATTTTTTTAAACAACCCTCCTCCATTATGTATTTCATTTACCACCAAAGAGATGACTTTATGCCCCCGGCCATCAAACACGCCCGAAAACTCGTTATCTTCTGCAATTGGTTCAAAACCGGAATAGGTGGACGCATCAATGTTCTGGGTCAATACGTAATGACCGTCAATTGGGAATGTATCATCTTTGCCAATTTTCTGCAGGTCTTCAATAGTAGAAATTTCAATCGGATCTTGTCCAAATACACTGGTCATAACCGAATTAATCAAAGTAACTGTCAGAATTAGAGTTCTAAACGAAATAAGATGCAGTCTTGGCTGTGTCACGTTTTTCTGATCCTTTAGCTTGGAATGTCAATAAAGAGATATTGTTTGCCTGGAGGAATGATTTTGAGATCGGTAAGGAATGTTTCTGCAAGGGAGTCCAGATTGTATACGTATAGATTACTCTTGTCGACAGAGAAGAATGTGGTGTATTGTATGAAGGCAATTTCATTGTTAATCGACCAGCGGGGATCTCTGGCATCAGTGTTGACATTAAATGAGAGTGGCCCGGCTGCTGTTTTGGTTTGAATGTCATAAGAAAAGAGTGCAAATCCTCCAGGCACTTCAGGCCCAATATTGCTGGGATGGGAATCGGTATATGCGAGGTATTTTCCACCAGCAGAAAACGTTACATAACTGCCATTTCTAATATATCCCTCATTAGTGCCATCGCTGTCCATCATCCAGATTTCGCTATTGTTGCGAATACAAACGACTTTCTTTCTATCAGCAAACCATCGGTCACTTGTGTTTCGTTCTGAACCGGATATCAGTTTTTGTATATCGGTCCCATTAGTATTCATCTCATAAATTCCAAAATTACCATCACCATCTGAGGTGAAAAGTATCTTACCCGAAGGGATGGAATGTGCATTTTGAACAGTTATAATCAGGAGGAAATAACAGCAGATCAAGACTAATAATGAGTGTTTCATTTAGCAGCTTCTCTTTCGGAACAACTGATAGAAACTATTGTTCACCACCCTCACTTTTCTGCTAAGTTTATTCAAACAAGCTAG
>SKJJ01000135.1 GCA_007115975.1 Chitinispirillum sp. | reverse complement strand
CTTCGCACTGCAGTTGTCTATGGAGCGAACGCTTCGGGAAAAAGCAATCTAATAAAAGCGATGGAATTTGCAAAAAATTTCATCGTAAACGGAACTAAACCTATGGGTCGAATTCCTGTCGTGCCATTTCTTCTGGACGCCAAACTCAAAAAAGAGCCCTCAACATTTCAATTCAGTTTTTGCCACAAAGGTGAAAGTTACACCTATGGCTTCAAGGTGAATTCACAAAAGGTGGTTGAAGAGTGGTTGTTTTCAATTACCAATGGAAATGAGAACAAACTTTTTGAAAGAACTACAAACTCAGAAAATGAGACACTGGTAACATTTGCCCCGGTACTGGTTAAGAATTCTGAAGACAAAGATTTTCTCCATCTTCTTGCACGCGGGACAAGACAGAACCAGTTGTTTTTAACAGAGACAGTTCAGCGAAATTTTAAACCTTTCACAGATGTGTGGAATTGGTTTAAAGATCGGTTAATAATCATTTACCCTGATACAACCGCACATGGTCTTGAATTCAAATTCAAGAATAAAGACAAAATCACACCGGTTTTTATGGAGTTACTTCGTACATTTGATACCGGAATTCTTGGTATCGATACTTTTGAGCTGCCCTTTGAAAGCCTTCCAGGAATACCTAAAGAATTAAGAGAGAACCTTGAAACAATAATGCAGGGTAGTAAAAGCGAAATAATTCTCAGGGGACCCGATAATACTCACTATGCTTTAAGTCGCAAAGAAACAGGGGAATTAATTGCACTTAAGCTGATGACAAAACACCAGATACGCGGTTCAAAAGAGCCGGTCCTATTTGACTTTTCAGAAGAATCTGACGGAACGCGCAGAATTATTGATCTACTTCCAGCAATGACCAGTTTGCTCAGTGAAGACAAAGTTGTTATTATAGATGAAATAGATCGCAGTCTTCATCCACATGTGGCCTATGCCTTCTTCGACCTTTTCCTGCGTGAAGGTACACAGTGCCACAGTCAGCTTATTGCAACAACACATGCAGAAAACCTCCTTACATTCAAACTTCTGCGAAAAGATGAAATATGGTTCGTTGACAAAAACAGCGATGGGGAATCCAAATTATACTCACTTGAAGAGTTTAAGCCCCGTTATGATAAAGATATCATGGCCGGTTACATGAAAGGGCGATTTGGAGCCATACCAGCAATCATCAAAATACCCAATCCGCTTGAAGAGGAGTGCGGCACGAATGCCGATTACTAAGTCATTCAAACGGAGATCTGGTTTTCGTGACGCAACCTTGCTGGTTATCGCAACAGAAGGAGAGCGCACAGAACAGATCTATTTTGGTGAACTTAAAACGCAATTTCATAAACCATCTGTTCATATAGAAGTGTTGAAAAGAAGTGAACCCGGCTCTTCCCCCCGCCATGTACTTCGAGAGCTCGAAAAATTCAAAAAGGAATACCACCTTCAAAAAGATGATCAGTTGTGGATGGTAATTGACAGAGATCGATGGACTGAGCAAACACTATCGGATGTCGCAGGCCAATGTATACAGAAAGGTTTTTTTCTGGCTGTGAGCAATCCCTGTTTTGAGCTCTGGCTTTTACTTCACATAACAGACTTACCGAAGTTTGAAGGAAAGCCATCTTGTAAGCATCTGGAGTCATTGTTGCGTGAAAAGCTCGGCTCCTATAACAAAAACAACCCTGATACTGCCGGATTGACACCTCACATTGCAGATGCTATTTCCAGGGCAAGAGCACTTGATTCAGATTCCGCAGCAAGATGGCCACAGGATTTGGGTACCAGGGTGCATTTGTTGATCGAGAAGATTATCGAATAACCAGAATGCCCCTATGAGCTTACACCTGTACCTTTTGATTCCCCCCCCCCCCGTGTCCCGCACCAACCATGCGGGACACCAGAAAACGGGTTAATAACCTTCAACACCTATCATTCAATAGCATTCGCATTCATGGACACTTGTGCATCTTCCTTTTTCATCTCCTTCACTAACTCCCTCTCCCTCAACCAGGAGTAAAGCACCGGTGACAAAAATATAGTTGCAATAGCCATGAACATTCCTCCAAAGGCAGGTATTGCCATAGGTATCATGATATCACTTCCTCTTCCAGTCGAAGTAAGAACGGGCAGCAGTGCCAGTATGGTAGTGGCAGAAGTCATAAGTGCAGGCCTTACCCTTTTGGCCGCTCCTTCCAAGACACGCTTCCGTATCTCCTCTATGCTCCCGGCCTTGACTTTAGAAAACTGCTGATCCAGATAGGTGCACATCACCACACCATCATCGGTAGCGATTCCAAACAGTGCCAGGAATCCCACCCAGATTGCAACACTGAGATTTATGGTTTGCATACTGAAAAGCTCGCGGATGTTTACCCCCAGAAATGAAAAATCCATAAACCAGGGTTGCCCATAGAGCCATATAAGAATGAATCCACCCGACCAGGCAATCACTATCCCCAGAAATACCAGAAAGGTGGTTGAAACACGTCTGAATTGCAGGTAAAGCACCAGAAAGATAAGAGTTAAAGCAAGTGGCAGCACCACAGCAAGGGTTTTTTCGGAACGTACCTGGTTTTCATAACTGCCGGCAAAGTGATAGGACACCCCTGGTGGAACATCCAGAGTCCCGTCATCGATTTTACTCTGAAGATATTCCTGGGCAGAATTTACCACTCCTACTTCTGCAAAGCCAGGCCTTCTGTCAAAGAGTACGTACCCTGTGAGAAACGTATCCTCTCCCTTGATCATATCCGGCCCCCTGCGGTAAGTAAATTCACCCAACTGCCCAAGAGGAATCTGTCCACCTACAGGTGAGGATACCAGAATCCTTTCCATAGACTCCGGATCACCCCGCAACTCTCTTGGATAGCGCACTCTCACACCATACCGTTCCCTGCCCTCCAGGGTTGATGTAATGATGCGGCCCCCGATAGCAGTCTCGATTACCTCCTGCACCTGGGCAACCGAAAGTCCGTATCTGGCTATAGCCTCTCTGTCGATATCAAACTCCAGATAGGGTTTACCAATGATTCTGTCAGCCAGCACGGCAGCAGGCTGAACTGAAGGGACCTCCTTAAGCAGAGTCTCAAGCTGGGCAGCAACATGTTCTATTGATTCCAGATCAGGCCCGTTTACTTTTATTCCCATTGGTGCCCTCATTCCACTCTGCAGCATTACCACACGAGCTGCAATGGGCTGAAGAAACGGTGCACCTGTAACACCAGGAAGAGAAGCGGCCCTTGAGATCGCATCCCAGATGTCATCCATGCTCTCTATCTCAGGACGCCACTGCCTATAGGGTCTTCCACCGGAATGTTCTATCAGTTCACCATCTTCGTCCCTTAAAAATTCACCCTTTCGTCTGTCATACCTGAAAGTCATCCTCCTTCCCGATGCATCGGTTTTATATTCGGATACGACAGTTATCACCGTTTCAAACATTGACATCGGAGCAGGATCAAGAGGACTTTCAGCCCTTCCAGCCTTACCCACCACAGATTCCACCTCAGGTATCTGACGGATAGCCACATTTTGAATACTCATCATATCAAGAGCAGCACCCTGTGAACCATGCGACATAATAGTAGGCATGTAAAGAAATGACCCCTCATCCAGTGGCGGCATAAACTCTTTGCCTAAACCGGGAAATGAATGCGCCAGGGCGACCACCGGAGGAGTTTTCTGTATAAAACCCGGCAAAAAGAAGAACACCCTCGAAAACCCCAGCCAAATTGAGAGGCCGGTTATAAGTATCATAAAAATTGGAACGAGAAAAACGATTTTCTTTTCCAGAAAACGACTCAAGATACTGACATATCTTTTCTCCAGCAGACGGAAAAAAGAGAGAATGCCGCCGGCAGCCATTGCCACGAACAGAAGATTTATAAACGTCGATCTCTGAGCACCAAGGGGAAGCCACTCAAAGGTAAGAAGCGAACCCACGATGATTACAAAAAGGGCATTGATAATACGTGGAATCCACTTGAGAACCTTCTCCGGGGCAAATAACTCCAATGCCATTTTGATACCGAAAGTAATGATGATAAAACCTGCCCACCAGGCAAAAGCTGCAGCGACATACACACCAGTAGTTGCCAGAATCGTAGCTGTTATCATCCTCCATTTACTGGAAGAAATCTGCTTCCGTTTTTTAAACAGGATGTGTGCTACAGCAGGCAAAATGGTCAGGGCTACAACAATTGAAGCAATGAGAGCAAACGTTTTGGTAAACGCCAGTGGTTTGAAAAGCTTCCCTTCAGCTGCTACCATTGTGAAAACGGGCAAAAAACTTATGATCGTAGTAGTAACCGCAGTCAATATTGCACCTCCAACTTCAGATGCAGCCCTGTAAATTACATCAAGTGTCCTCTCTCCCTCTTTTGCCTTGTTCAAATGTTTTAGCATGTTTTCCATGAGGATTATCCCCATGTCAACTATGGTCCCTATGGAAATGGCTATGCCCGAAAGAGAAACGATGTTGGCATCGATACCGAAAAACTTCATTCCTATGAAGCTCATAAGTACCGCTATTGGTAACATTCCTGATATTAACACCGAGCTACCAAGGTGATTTACCATTATCAGGATAACCAGAATGGTGATCAGTATCTGGAGGTAAATCGCTTCGCTGAGAGTACCCAGAGTCTCATTTATCAAATCTGTTCTGTCATAAAAAGGGACAATGGTCACCTGAGATACCGTCCCATCTTCCAGAGTTTTGCTTGGAAGCCCTGCCGAGATGGTCTCAATCTGGTCTTTAACATTGTTGATTACCTGCAAGGGGTTTTCTCCGTAGCG
>SKJJ01000199.1 GCA_007115975.1 Chitinispirillum sp. | reverse complement strand
TGTTGTTGTTGATCATCACCCTGATCATCGGAATCATCACCACGCTGCTGTTGATTTTGCTGTTGTTGTTCTACTTCTTCGATTTGCTTGTTGGTAAGCTGAAGGTTCCATTTGGCATCCTTGTCATCGGGACGGATATCAAGAGCGTTGATGTAGTTGTCAAGTGACTGCTGATACATTTTACGGGCTTCAGGGTTACCGGCAGCCTGGAGCTGTTGGCCATTTCTGAAAAGTATATTGCCGAGATTGTAATGTGCATCAGCCAGCGTTGCTCTATCTTCAGCCGTTAAAGCTTCGGAGTAAAACTCTTTTGCGCCATCGTAATCACCAAGATTATAAAGGGCAGACCCCTTATTCATTCTGAGTTTTTTTTCTGAAGGATCAAGCAGAAGCGCCTCCTTGTACAACTCCAGCGCCTCATCATATCTCCCCTGGTCATACAGTTGGTTGGCTTTTCTGTTTAATGCAAATATCTCATCAGCATGTATCGTGGCGGCAAACACCGTGATAAAAACAATTAGTAGAGAAGAAAACCTAATCAATGTTCCCGAACAGTTCATCCCTCAAACCGTCCTTTCCAGACTGAATCACGTTTGGTTCGCTCTGAAATGAAAAACTGAATAAAGAGAAACAGTAGAGCAATGACCATAAAAATCTGATACCGTTCCTCAAGGGAGGAGGTCTGCGTCATCGCAAAATCTTTTTTCTCCATTGTTTCTATTTCTTCGTATACCAGAGAAAAATCAAAGTTCGGTCCTGCATGAAAATATCTTCCGTTTGTTTGTAAGGCAATCTTCTCCAGTGTTGCCGGATTAAGCCGTGTTAAAACAACATTGCCGGATTGGTCCGTTTTGTATCTGATGTTAGCTCCTGTGCCCCTTATGGGAATGGGGACACCTTTTTCACTTCCAATTCCAACCGTGTGGATAATTAGTCCCTTTTGAGCAGCTTCACGGGCAGCTTCTTCAATGTTGCCCTCGTGGTCCTCACCATCAGAGACTATCACAAGTACTTTATGTTTTCTGCTTTGTGAGTCGAGTGTATTGATCGCCTGATGTATGGTCTCTGCAATGGCGGTGCCCTGGACATTAATCCAATCGGTAGTGATTGGCCTGAGAAAACTCAAAAGAGCACTGTAATCAAGGGTGAGAGGGCACTGAACAAAGCTCTCACCGGCAAAAATGATCAACCCCACCCTGTCTCCTCTGAGCAGACCGACAAATTTGCTGATTTCATGTTTTGCCCGTTCGAGCCGGTTGGGGGTATGGTCATGTGCCAGCATGCTTTTTGAAACATCAAGAGCAATCATTACATCTACCCCTCTTCGCTCTACCATCTCACTTCTCTCTCCAAACATTGGACGCATCAAGGCTATTGTGGAGAACAATACAAACAGGCAGAAAAACAAACGCTTAAGAAAAACCTGACCCTTTTTTGCTGAGTCTGTCAACCTCTGTGCAAGGTTTACGGAGATGAACTGAGCTAACACCGCCATTTTGCGCCGTTGTGCCCACCAGAAGAACAGTGCAAGAACAGGTGTCAGAAAAAGTAACGGGAATAGTTGCGGATTTCCAAATCTCACCGTTTATTCTCCTATGGAATTCTTCGAAAAAGGGTGTTGTTAAGCAGTTGTTCCAAAACAAGCAGAAAAAACCCTATCAGGAGCCAGATAAAAAAATGATCAGAATAGTTGGTGTATACTTGACTTACAATGTCACTTTTCTCGAGTCTGTCAATTTCAGCGTATATTTCACTAAGCGTCTTTGGATCTTCTGCCCTGAAATATCTGCCCCCGGTCATTTGTGCGATAGCCGTAAGCTGCTCCTCATCATAGTCAGACTCGATCATCTGAATTCTTTGGGTTACCGCACCGCTTATGGGGTGCCTTGTTTCCACGGGAAAGGGAACCTGTCCCAGTCGCCCAACCCCAATGGTATAAATTCGTATTCCCAGTTGTGCAGCAGCCTGAGCGGCTGCCATCGGAGGTATCTCGCCGGTATTATTGGCACCGTCGGTAAGGAGAATCACAACTCTGCTGTCCTCTGGCGAATCTTTCATGCGGTTTGCTGCTGTAGCAATGGCTGTCCCGATGGCTGTTCCATTGCTGAAATCAGTATAAGTCACCTGGTTAACCATTTGTGACAACATGTTGTAATCCAACGTAAGGGGACATTTAGTGTATGCACGTGCTGCAAAGACAACCAGGCCGATCCGGTCATTTTCACGCCTGCTTATAAAGTCAACAATTCGCTCCTTTGATACTTCCAGTCTGTCCTTGGGCTGGAAGTCGAGTGCACGCATACTGTTGGAGATGTCAAGAATCAACATGATATCAAGGCCCTCTGCGCTCAATTCGTAATCACTTACCCCAACCTGCGGTCTTGCAAGAGCTATTATCAGATATCCTGTTCCTGCCAGAAATAGAAACAGCGTGCTATGCCTGAGCTTTAGAAGGGCTGTGGCGGGTATCGTTTTGAGCACCGACAGATCAGAAAAACGCAAAGACGCTTTTTGGCGCTTCTCACGGGTGATGTAGAACCATAACACCGGAACCCAAAGCACAAACAGCAACAGATAATAGGGGTCACGAAATCTCATGGGGCACTCTTGGCGGTTTTACTGTTAACGGTACTGTTCTGGGAATCATCCACTTGCAACTTTGTTGATTCGAGAAAAAAACGCAGCTCATTGCCAAATCGTCTTATTGTCCTTATCTCAGGAATAACTCTGGCAAATTTTACCGGATCAGAGGTCTGGAAAAACCAATCGGCACTTTTTACCTCTTCACCGCCGAGATCCGACAGGCCGATCCATGCCCTCATCTCTTCTGTTGTGAATTCACTTGCATTGACACTGTAGCGACGGCTTATATACCTTTTGAAAATTTCAGATAATTCAAAAACATACTCACGCACATACCCTTTCTCTACAAGCTCCTTTTTTTCAAGTACCTCAAGTGCCTCTACAGCCTCGTCATAGGGAGGCTTTGGCGGGGGTATTATCTCAATTTTTTCTCTTTTGCCAAAAGCTTTCTTTCGCGCAATGATTACAAGTATCAGAAGCAGCAGTGCAATTGTTATCCAAAACCACCACCGCGAGGCCTTTCCAACCCTTTGGGGGGGCTTGAGATCCTGAATGTCTGCATCCTGCAACTCTTCGGGGATCAGAGAAGCAATCCTGGTGGTTAATTCAGGAGTATGAACGGTATCAGTTGATGACTCATCCTGTATAATAAATTCAAACTCCGGAATCGTCACTTCTCCCGGGGATAATGCTATCATCTCGATGGTGTAAAGCAGTGAGTCCAGCGGCGAGCCGGTGTTGGTCTGCTTCTCTATTGCCCGTATGCTCAGCTGGCCAGATACTCCCGATTTCTCTGGGGCAATGACCAACGCTGAATTGCTTACATGCATTGAGACGTGCAACCTGAATCGCTCTCCCACGGTTATACTGTCTCTGTCTAAGGATGTGTGCACAATTGCCGCACTCGTAGTTAGGGCAAAAAAAGAGAGCACAAACCAGCAACTCAGCATAGTTCTCATGAACTTACCCCTATTACCAATATCCCCACCTGCACCATCCCAACAATGAAACCCAGTACCGCCCCAAGATACTCAATAGATTTGAGCTCCCGTGATGAGATCGAGTAAACAATCTTCTCCAGCCGCTGCATGTCAAAACTTTCGATTTTTTTTCTGATAATGTCCCGGAAATTCAACTCACCTTCAAGAGATGAGAAGAGGTGATCAATTATGTCGGGAATACTGCCCTTAAACTCCTCAATCAGCAGATCACTGATCTTGTCGGTCATCTCACGGGGCAGAAACATGGTTAAAAGAGGGTTCGACGAGATCTTCTCATCAATAAAATGAGTTATTTTCGTTTTTATTAGTGCGCCTGTTTTGTCATGGAATTCGGGATTTTCTGCTATCGTCCTTATATCTTTGTATGATATGAGCTCTCGTTCAACCGTCTCAGCGATCTTTTCTGCAAGATCTGATTTTCGTTTGGGGAGAAGGCCAATAAAACGGATACCCAAAATGCACACCTCTCTTCTTGGACGGAAAATCATTCGCACAGCAAGAAAGTTTGTAAACCAACCGATGAGAGCTGCTACAAAAGGCAACAGAATATACAGGTAAATTTGGGAATCAAAATTCATAATTGTAAGTACGTTTTGCTAGAGATGATTATTGTTCAGTGGTACATAAAATAAAGTCATAGCAGGGACTGTTTCAAATATTTAGAGCAGATAGTATCAAGAAAAGTGGTCTTGAGGGCTAAAAAAAGTGGTGATTTTTGTCGGTTAAAGCACCTTTATGGCAGATGTCACGAATTTTGCCATGCATTTCTCTGGCAGAGACATAATGGAGCACGTAATCGCTTCAATCATTGTAGTTGTTCTCAAGCTCATGATAAAGGCAATGCAGCCCCATCTCCCCCAAAAGATACCGTACATTACAATCCACCGCCCCAAGCGTGTGCAGTTTCAAAAACAGGTGATTCTCTGCTCCGTGTACATAAATCTGTGAATTGAGCCAAAGAGCAACTCGTCTTGGTGTAAATCTTCTGTAATAGCCAAGCTCTCCGTTCTCTACCTTGGGCAGGACGCCAAATACTCTGTTTTGCCAGTTGAGTGCAAGGGGACCCTGAATGGTGAGCAGATCACTTTCAGGCCAGTGATTAACTCTGGCAAGATTGATCCGGTATTGTGTATCAGTGGTTTTGTCTGAGGCCGCTGTGAAGAAAATACTGTTGAAAAATGATGACTGCGCAAATTCTGGAGCGTAATTGTTTGAAAAATCTGCATAGCAGCCACTTGATTTCA
>SKJJ01000022.1 GCA_007115975.1 Chitinispirillum sp. | reverse complement strand
TCTCCCTTAGCAACGGATTCAGCAAGTTTTTGCTGCCGTAAAACACTTCGTCCGGCACACGATGAGAGTGTCGTAACAGCTGCGCTCAGCAACAATACTTTTATGTATTTATTTCGGCAAAACCGATGAAACATCAGTTATTATAATCCCTGTTTAAAATAATTGACTGATCAAAACTTTGTTGTTGCACGCTCAACATATTTCTTGATCTGCTTCTCACCAATCCAGACTTTCCTGTTGGACTCTATTTCCACAAGCTCCATATTCACCTGGTAGTAGATAACAGCCCGGCGCCCTTCCTGATCGGTTATGGAATTGATGGTACCCATCATCATCAGATCTGCTCCGTACTCTTCTCCCATCTGCTTTTGGGTATAAACGGAAGCATGTTCACCCTGATCCAACCTCTCCTCACGGATCTGTTCACGGTCATCCCGTGTTGCTACAAAATCGACCCTTCCACTGTTGAGCAGTGCCCGCTCGATGTTCCGCGTAAAGGTCTGGGTATTGATATGCTCGTGACTTCTGTTGCTAATATTTCCGACAATTACCGTTGGGCGCTGATTTTTTGCTTCCCAACTGTACAGCCAGCGCTGATTGAGAGCATCATTGATCATCTCCTCAGCAACAAGTCTGGAATCTGTATCATTCCATCTGCCTGTAAGGTCAATTGTTGAAGCGGTATCCACACGTGCCACTTTTGTTGAACAACCAGCAATCAGCACCAGCAGCAAGATTGAAGCAACCGATTTAAAGCTGAACATAAATCCTCCTTAGAAACGAATAGACCAATAACTTAATTGTTAATGAATGTACCATTTAAAATAGCTGTTTTCAACAGTTTCTACAATCTTTCTAATCACCAGTGCAAACAACAGCACTCTGCTGCTTTAACCATACTGCAGCTCTGGCCTTTGCATCTTCAACAGCACCTTCCCTTGTACTGAAATAATACTGTCTGTTGGATCTGCCGGCATACATATCACCATTGGCAGGATTTGATTCAAACCGCACCGATTGCTTAACATTTCTCTCCACCACCTTCATCACCGGATCCTGCGCCTGAACAGTACTGCTTGTTACGATTACCAGTACTTTCTGATGAAGCATGTAGTTGATATCGATAGCAGCCGAATAGAATTTTCTGAAATCGTTGTTTCCCGGTTCGCCGTTTATCTCCCGAAGAAACTCTGTTTGAGCATCAACCAGGGCATCAAGGCTCCCAAGGGCCGGAAGAGAAACAATACACTCTTCCAATACCCGTTCAGTTATATCCGAGCTGCCATCTGCAGTCGAATGTCCCTGAATAACCGTTATGTTTCTGTTTTGGGTCGAGACGTTCTGTTCCCCGGCAAAAGAACCGGACACCACTACAGCCACTGCCGAAACTGAGATGATTAATAATTTTTTCATACCTATCTCCTGTGAAGTACCTGTTTTATTCACTAATAACCACATTTAGGGATGGATCCTCTTTACCCCGCTCAGCGGGCTTTTAAACATTATACCGACATCAAACCCGGCACCCTGATTGCGCGCCTCATTGAGAACGACATAATATGGAACACGCGCTCTGATTTGTACCGTTTCTGTGATTTCAAGCATAAAGCCGATATGCGCAGTAGCTGAGGGGCCAAAATCGGTGCTGAAATCACCATCTTCACTCTCAAAGGAGTGGCCACCTACCCCAAAGCCGAAAAAGGGCCTGAAGTATGATGTAGAGAACATAAAACTGAAACCACCCTCTGCACCAAAATTTCTTCCCGGTGCAAACCAGTTCACATCAGCATAGAGTGCAACCTGCTCCCTGAACTGCCACATGTTTACGAAAGACAACTTTAAAAACTGCCCGGATGAAGCATCATCTTCGGGCTCCAGACCAACCATGGCGCCTGCGCCGATACCACCACTGTAGATTTTCAGCGGTGTAGTATTCTGAGCCATAGCCGAACAGACCAAAACCCCCGACACAATCACAAAAAGCATCACTTTTTTCATCTAACCCTCACTTTGAAAAGGTCCCACTATTCTTGTTTCTGTATATAAGACAGCTAACCGGACCAAAACAGCTACATTTTTTTTGGGATTTTGCAGCTACAAACGATTTCCCGAAAAGAGCACCCTCATTTCGATCCCGGTCCTGAACCCTATATCCCGTGAAAAAACAAACAGAAAAGGAATTTGTGCCTGAATCTCCATACTCTCACTGATTTTTCTGCTGAAACCGGTTTGTGCCCGTACTGCAAGTGCAAATCTGTCGGCTCCGAGATGGTCATACCACAGCGCAGCCCCCATTCCGGCAAACATATCAAAGTCAAGTACGGGATTATACACATTGGCCCCGGCACCAATAGCTACCTTTTTTCTAAGGGGCAAAACCTGCAGATCACCATACAGACTTCTCTCCTCCTCCAGAGGGAAAACCCCCACAGCAGAAAGTAAAATATCTGCACCTCTGTTGCTCCAGAAACCAGAGATTACACCTGTACCAAGCCCCCACTGAATTGACTTACTTAGCTTTGCATCATCGTAATTAATCGGAGTTGCAGGTGCATATTCTGCCTGCTCAGGCCCTTTTACTCTTGTCACATCAACCAGAGGTCTGTTTACCAGCATGCTATTGGTCAGATATACCGTCTCACTTTCACTGACCGAAAAGTGCTTTATATAAACATCACTTTCCCTGCCGTTAATTGCACTGTATTCACCGGGAGCAAGAGCGATAAAGGTCTCTTTACCGCTCTTCTTGTTAAAATCAGCATACACATTTGCAAATGTGGGGCTTAGAACCAGAAATGCACCATGACAGCTTTTATCAAACAGTACACCGCTTAAAACTGAGCGGTTCAGGTTGGTAAGGCGGATTTCACCTTCCCCCTGAATATTGAAATGATACGAAGGATGCTGCAGACCACCACCGGTTAAAGCTGATGTCTCTATGGTTTTATGATAGGCATACCGATAGGCTTCGTTCAGGGTAACATACCGGTCCCCATCAAGATCTGCGCTGCCTTTAAGTCCGTTAAGCCAATGGTGGGTAAATATTGACCCCTGAAGAGTCTCTGACTCCTGGGCACGTTCGTGAGCAGCAGAAGAGGATATTATCACCTGTCCCTTTACTTTCTCTTCGCTGGCCATGAAGAAGGGATCACCGCGCCTCCCACCCCTGAATGCAACAACCGCACCACTATAACAAGCATCAAATATTCCAATTCTGATATCTGCACCCGAAGAGTCCAGAAAGGTTTTCACACTCCCAAGTGGATACCTGTCATTTTCGAATAACAGATACTCCCCATCAGAATGTCCGGAGTAATAGAACAGCAGAAGTGTATTCTTATCAGGTTTACTCTGTATAACATCGTTGATTTTATTGAGTGCTTTGTGAATCGCTGCGCTGTCCGGGGCAAGAAGAGTAGTAATAGTTCCATCAGAAAACTCTCCCGGGCCTTTGAGTACATTTGCAAACCGCTGTGCATCCGACTGGGCATACTTTAATACCGCAAGCTCATCACCACCCCGGTCTGCCCCAACAAGAAGGGCATACCGCTGATTTGCAGCGCAGAGCGAGACAACACAGAAAACCCAAAGGGAAAAAGCTGTCGTTCTCACTGTTTTCCCTGCTGTTTTCTTATTAAAAGAGTGTGTATTTCAGAATCATCTCCAAGGACATTTGACTGCAGCTGACTTTCCAGACCAACAAGATCACGACCACCAAATTTAGGCTGATTTTCTATCCAACTTTTTACATCAACTGTTTTCACTGCATCATTGGAGAGCATGAGTACTATGAGCTCATTCTCACCCTGATCATCGACAATGATACTCGAAGGGAAATAGGCACCGGTGCCGGAATCTGAATCAACTGTACAGAACAGAGAGCTGTGATCCGGATGATAGAAATGAATATTACCCTTATTGTCAACACTGAAAAGAGCCACATAAGGGTAACCTGAGGATTCATACATAACCTGTATCTGGTCACCATCTCTGAAAGTTTCAGACAGATTCCCCTTCTCTATTACTCCATCTCTTTTAAGCAGAAACTGAATTTGTTGCGATCCTTTATATCTAAACTCCTGTACATTGCTGTTTTTTACAGCTGCAAACCATAGAGGAGCAACTATAAAAAGTAACAGCAGAGCCACTACCGATGCAGGCACCAGAGATCCTTTAGAATGGATAACACCAGGTAACCCAAAGAGAACTTTTTTCTTTTTACCGGCAGCCAGAAACTCTTCAACCGGATGAAGATTCAAAAAACGTTTTTTCTCAGCTTCAAGCTCTTCTATGTATCTGCTGCACTCAGCACAGTTTTCCAAATGAGATCTGATTTCAAGAGCATCGGCATCTTCAAGGTCACCGGTGAAATATCTCTGAAGTGCAAGCCGTCCTGGTTCCTGTTTCATAATACCTCCTCAGGCTTAACTTCCCCAGCACCACAGGCCCGGCGAAAATTGGTAAGATATTTTCTGATTGTAGATTCCCCCAGCCCGGTGAGTTTTGCTATCTCCTGCTGCTTATATCCATCTATATAGGTGTAAAAGAGCACCTGCTGGACCTTTTTGTTCCAGGGCAGAAAGTAACGCCTGAACAGCTCTTTCATAGCCAGTTTCTTCTCCTGCACAGGGATATCCGCCTCACCCTGCCGATGAATATTCTCATCAAATTCAATGGTTTTTCTTCTTCTGAGCACTGATATGCAGTGATTGGTACTGGCACTCATCAGCCAGGAGAAAATGGCCTGTTTGTTTCTGATTGTAGGAAGAGCTCTATTAAGCTTCATAAAAACCTCCTGAGTAGCATCCCATGCATCATCTTCAGACTTCAAAATTGATACACAGCGGGAGTGAACCACTGAGGCATATTGTTTGTATAAATCCCGTAATTCACCTGAAGACTCTGACCCCAAATCAGTCTCCCCTTTTCTATCATTAAGACGACTGAACACCGATAAACCGCTACATCTTTCTTACCTATTATGCACTTGACTGGTGGTGGCACATCTTGCCGCTCACACTGAGTAGGACGATTCCGATCGGCCGTATCGAAGTGTTCCTACATTTTTCCAGAAAAGGGGAACAGCTCGCCTGTCCCGATTCGGAAATCGGGACGCTCAGTGTGAGCGGAACTACCTAAACACCAATCAAGTGCATATCCATGATTTTTATTTTGATCGTGAGTCCCAAACACCAGAACTACACCTCATCAGCCCATCGCTGATATTCCCTCTGATAGCACAACTTCTCCGACCCTCTCATTGAGTCAGAAGAAGTACCCTCTTCTATTTTTCCTGACAGGGCAGATTTTTCATTACAATTGAGATTTCCCTATTCGGTGCGGGTTTCAACGGCTCTGCTCTGCGTGGAATCAATGGCATTTTGTGCGGCATTGATTCGTGGTTCAGCCATTTGTGTGCAGTATTCACTCTCCGGGTACAACTCACATAGTCTCTGGTACAGCGTCATTGCAGATCTGTTTCTCTGCAGTTCATTGTCGGTAAGATAGGCCGCGGCATACAGACTTTTTGGCGCAATTTCCAGCTCCGGAAAATCTCGGTGTATATTGAAGAAGACTCGTATCGCTTCTGTAGTATTTCCTTCATTGTAGTAGAGCTCTTCTGCTTTTCTGTACTCCTTATCAGCAAGCTCGACATCGGTCTCGACAGTTACCGGTGCACGCATTATAATCTGTGCATTACGAGCATACTTACTTACCGGATAGTTGCCGATCACCTCATTGAAGAGACTGTCAGAGGTTAGAGTATCCCCCATTTCAGATCGGGCAATAATGGCTGCCATAGAGAGAGACCGGGGAATAAGAGTCGTATCTTCCCAGTCCCCTTGAGACAACTTAACAAACTGAAAAAATGCGGAATCGGGATTTTTCAGCTCAAATTTGAAAAGTTCAGCGACCTTGTAATCCCGCAACTCCTGTGTTCTTGTATCTGTTGAATCAGGATTTCGCAGAAGCTCTAACTGCTTAATGGCATCAAACCTTCGGGATGCAAAGTTTGAAACAGAGGTATCGGTTGTTCTTGCTGCATTTGAGTAGGCGTCCCCGGCCTTCTCAAGATCACCTATTTGCCTCAGATATATGTCTGCGAGGGCTATCCATGCTTTGCCGGAGATAGTGGAACGATCGGTTTCATCCTCACGTGCCAAGCGGTTGAAGACCTCTATTGCTTCATCAGTCCTGTCCATATCCCGTAATATGTACCCCATTTCCAGCAAAAGCTCATCACGATAAGTAAAATATGTCCTGTTACGAACCATCTGCCCCACAAATTCGAGAGCGACATCGAGTGTGTCTCTTTGCATATAACATTCAAGCAGAGCCCGGTCAACTTTGTAGATAAAAGGCATCTGCCGGGTTCTACGATTTCTTGGAACGGTGTTCAGAAGTCCATAAGCCCTTTCAAAACGGCCCATTTCAATATAGAGCTCAGCTGTTTTTAACAGCAACCGTGCTCTTTCCATATCAGAAAGAGGGGTTTGAAGAATTCTTTCCAGAAGGTTAATCGCCTGAGAGCGTCCTCCGCGCCTGTGCGCTACTTCAACCAAAAGCATTGTGATTTGATGATCACTGTCCATATGGGGGAAATTATCGACAATAAACTCAAGCTGTTCCTCTGCTTTTGCCAGATTTCCTGTGATAATATTGGCCTTTGCTTTATAGAGATAGCTTAAGGGGATATGTTCACTTTCAGGATACAGCTCCTGAAAGGAACGGAGTTGTCGTAAAGCCAGAAAATGGTCACCCTTGTAATACAATGATTTTGCGATGAGAAAAACGCCCTCTTCATTCCACCTGCTCTCCTCATGCAGATCCATCATCTTTGCCGACTTCTCTATGGCTCTCTGGTAATTTGAAACGACCCCTGTGGGAGGATGTACATAGAGACTGTCCGGGTGGTCTTCCATAAGTTCTTTATGCTCTCGTTGCGCCATATCATATGCCTGGTTGGCATTGTAGAATACATTAAAGTAAGCGCATCCAGTTACAAGAAAAATCCCTAAACTTAACAGCAGCTTATTCTTTCTGTTTCCAAATATCATAATCAAAAGTCCCTGGAAAATAGAAGATTTTAGGAAATGATAAAAATACATTCAGCCCGTTTTCCCTATAAACAAACATACCAATAATACTTGCCGATGCCAAAATGTGGGGGGATGGAGGGGGAACGAGGCTGTGTTTTTGTCGTTTCCCTTGCCTATGGCGATAGACGGGAAATTATTCGATGACTATTTGAGTATCGAGTAATTAATGGGCTAAATGTCCTGCATTTTGGAAGGACCTGTAGTATTTTTAAATAATGTTAGAAAACTCATATTTCCGCTTATCGCTTCTCACTGTATTACTGCTGAATATAACAATCAGTGCACACAACGGCACCAATCAATGCACTGATTCGACAGCCCATACCTGCCAGGCAGACATTGAGAACGATCGAAGGGACGTTTTTCTCTTCCCGTTAGAGAAAACAGTTGATCAGGACATCTTTTCAGTTGGCAGTAACCGTGTATTCAAAACGGACGCCCCATCACTATCTGAAATATTGACCCATCATCCGGCCGCAGTATCAATACCCTTTACCTTATCAAGCTCTTTTAACCGGACACTTTTGTATGGTAACACCGCTCCTTTTCCGAGCCTGGCCACAGAGTCGGGGTTGCCACTAAGAACATGGGGCCTTAACGGCACAGACATGATCTCCAACACTCAGCTCACTCATTTAAAGACCGGGCCAGGTCCCTTTGCTACGGTTTTTCGGCAACCAGGGCAAATTGTTGTACCTGAAGTGCTGGCTCTGTGGGAGAACGGAGTGTTCGATGAAAACATATTCAATTTACGATTTTCACGTCCCCTGAGCCGCCACATGACGGCAAATGTATTTTCGGACTATCGCAGTTTTTCCGGAACACGGTTTAATCACGAAAGAAACGATGTAATTGACTTTTACAGAAGTTTATCAGCTGACACCACCGTTCTGATGAACAGTGGTTATAACCCCCTGGTAAAAGAGCATGTCGCAGGGACTCAGGTTCGTTACTCTCTGCCCTCTGAACGATTGTACTATGCATCTATCGCCTACGGTGACCTCAGGAATGAATTTGCCATCGACAGCACCGCCCCCTCATCTGACCGGCTCTTCTGGGGTAAACTCAACCGATATATTTATGATATAGAAGGCGGTTTGAATATCTATGATCTCAAACCGTTTATTATTGGTTTTGCTGCCAGAACTAACCGCAACAGCAGCTATTACAACATCCCTGATGGTACAATGCAAAATGCAACCACCAATACCATAAAAAGAGTCGACACCGAGGGAAGTTTTGAGCTTGGAGTGGCCATCGGGCAAAACGATACAGCAGGAGTTCGCCATACAAAGCTGCGCAGAAGCAGGGAATTCTCCGGCCACGATGATGATCTTTCCTACGAAAACAGGCCTGAATTTTTTTACAACCGAGCATTTATGCTTGGACCAGTTGAAAGTTATTTCACCGGTTCGGCAGGAAACAGCTTTATGAGCACTGATGAAGACCTCTTCTCATCACCATATATCTCTACTGCTCTGAATTTCGGTTTCAGAGAACAAACAATCAGCGTTTTTTTTAAACGAGATGCCCTTTCTGTATATCCTGAGTTACAAGAGGGATACATAAGTCCGTATGCCAATCAATATAATCAAACCGGCACGGAGCTATACGTTTCCCACAAAAATCTTGGTATGCTGCTTGGGTACCAATACGTCTATGGAATTGACATCTTTACCGTTTCAAGCTCCTGGCCCCAAAACAGAGCGCCCTACACTCAGCCAAACCATGTTTTCCTCATTGCACCAAAGTTGCATTTCGACAATTTTTCGCTGTCCGCCCGAGCATTGGTTTCTGACACCAAACCCAATCTCAAATTTTCAGGTAAAGCTTCTTATGTATTTAACCCACGTGCAACAAGCGCATTCTTTGAATCAACACTTGCTCTTGATTACTGGAGCCAACGGGATCCAATAATCTTTGCCGGTTTTGATACCTGGAGTGATCCCATCTACAACCTCAATCTGACGCTCTGCGCACACATTAGCACTTTCAGACTTTTTTACAAAGTCGACAACATTCTTAACCGCAAACATTCATGGGTTCCGGGGTATTTTTCTCCGGGAGTCACCTTCCGCTGGGGACTAAATTGGTTTATTCAGCGATAGCTTTTCCGGTGTACAAAACATAAAACTTGGAGGGTAAGTTGTAATGGGTGGCAGCCTTTATCTTAATGGTCTCATATCGCTATCTTATCCACACGCCCTCCGTAATACCGCCACTCTAAGACCGGGCATATAGGTACTTCAGCACTCAGGGAGATCTTCTCTAATTCGATTGCCGGGGCTGTGTGGCCGAAAACATTTCCATCAAGGCATTAAAAGCGAAATTCCGGTTGCATCCGCAAAAGCAGTGCTGTGCCTAGCGGAATCAAGTGATCAAAGTCAATGGCTTATAACATGTACCGCGAAACTCAGGTGCCCACGAAGAGGGCTCAGGGTGATGGACTGGACAAAAATGTTCTAATAGTACTGCGGTACTATAACGATGTGGTCTCTAAGGGACTCACTCATGGTGCGAAATCTTAACTACGGGGCGGGGAATTGAGGGCAATCATTACTGTTGTCGGTTTCGACAAAAAAAGAGAGGGTAAACGCCCTCTCTTTTTTTCCCTGCTGCGTACAAAAAGCCTATTCAATATCAAGCAGTTCGATTTCAAAAACCAACGTAGAATTAGGTTCGATATCTTGCCCTGCTCCTCGTGGGCCATAAGCGAGATCTGATGGTAAATACAGTTCAAATTTACTACCTACATTCATTAACTGTACTCCCTCGGTCCAACCAGGAATAACCTGTGAGAGATTGAAAGTAGCAGGAGTGCCACGCTCATGCGAACTGTCAAAAACTGTACCGTCCAGAAGTCTTCCGGTATAGTGAACGGTTACAATGTCCTCTTCACTGGGAGATGGTCCTTCCCCTTGTGTGATCACTTTGTACTGTAACCCACTTTCTGTGACAACGACATCGGGATTGGTCTTATTTTCTTCAAGGAAAGCATCACCAGCTTCCTTATTTTTCTCCGACATCTCTTCTTGCATAGCCATCTGTTTTTGCTGGAGTTGTTGTTGGAATTGCGCACCTACTTCTTTAAGCTCTTCATCAGACAAACGGCTTGGACGGTCGTTCATGACATCTTCTATGGCACGGGCCAGTATTTCCAGATCAAAATCAGATCCCATTGATTTCAAAGTATTCCCGATATCCTGCCCGACCATGTAACTTACTTTACTTTCAAAATCTTCCAATTTTACATCTGCCTTACTTTTCTGTGACGCACATGAAACCATCAATGATGCAGCCATTCCCAAAACGAGTATTTTTCTCACACAAATCTCCTCAACAAGTTAAAAGGTGGTAAAAAGTTATCTGAAACATGAAATATACACCATTGGCCTCTCTCCATGCAGAATTGGGTTTCCATGAAAACAAGCCTTACTCTTTACAGGTAATTACTACTCCCCAAAAAGCCAAAACGACATGACAGAAATGAGGGGTTTTTAACAGAAGATATACCGACCCAACTCAAAAGGGCACAGATCGGATTGATTATCGAAGATACCCTGCAGGGGTGGTATCTACACACACCCCTGCAGCTGATATTATTGCATATAGATTCTATCTACATTGTTGACAATTTTTGCATTTTCTTTCAGATCAGTCATCCACTCAGAGAAGGTCATTTGCATTCTCTGCTGCTTCAGGGTGTTTTTTACCGATTCCAGATTTTGAGAAGGTATCTGATCAGTATCTATCCGTGAAATCCATTTTGTTTTTACAAAGTAAAAGCCCTCTTCATCCTCAACCAAACCAGACATCTGACCCTCATCAAGAGAGAATGCAACGGCAGCAGCCTTGGAATTAAAACCAAGTACCGGGATAAACTCCAGACGGCCCACCGTATCAGTTGCTCCCGAAACGAGCAGCGGATCCTCCTGTTGCAAGTCCACCAGGGAGTGCTCAGTATCAGCAACGGTTGCAAGTACTGCTGCAGCATGGTTTCTTGCCTGCTGATTCTGCAACGAGTCTTTAAGAGTTATAACGATATCCTGACGGGCAACCTCTAAGGGAATGATTCCGCTGGGGACTTTTTCCTTGACACTGAGGACATATACAGCATCGGGATTTTCCAAAATATCAGAGATACCCCCAATATCAGCATCAAAAGCAAAAGCCATTAATCCAGAGAGAAATCCGATTTCCGGTACGTTATCTCCCCTTGCAAAAAGCCCGGTGGAACCGACCTGAACTGATTCAAAATTTTCGACCACTTTATCGAAGCCATCTCGGATAATCTCTTCCCTTAAGCTTTCAGCCAGATCAGAAGCACGGTCAATGGTTTCAATGGTAGGCTCGACATTTCTCAGTATATGACGGGCATTTACCATTAACTCTCCGTCACGCTCCTCTTTGCCTTCGACTTGAATGAGATGATAGCCATAGGCAGTTCTTACCGGCTCAGAGATTTCACCGACCTCCAAAGAGAAAGCGGCTTCGCTAAACTCCGAAACCATTTGTTCAAACGCAAACCACCCTAAATATCCGCCCATTGGAGCAGTCTGCTCGTCGTCAGATTCAAACTCAGCCTCTTTTTCAAAGGTGAATTCATCAGAGAGTATCCTCTCTCTGAGATCTTCCATTTCATTGCGATACACCGCCTCATCATATTCAGTGACTTCAATTGGAATACGGGCAAAGCGCAAGTTTACTTTTTCATCCTGTGTCATGTTTCTTCTGTTTGCACGGTAATACTGCTGTATCATCTCCTCAGTAATATCGGACTGATCGACATCGAACATGCTTTTTCTCACCTTTACATATTCAAAGACGGCTTTTTCGTTTTGCAAACGATACTGTTGTTCTATTTCTGAGGGCGAAGGGAGAACACTTGCCTGGAGGAGTGTTTCAAACTTCTGAGCGGGAATTACAAACTCCGCAGTATGCCTTTCCATATCCCGCAGAAAGGGGAACTGATCATAGCTTCTGGGATCACTGAGAAAATCGATATATTTAGAGGTATCAAACACACCATCTTCCGTTTGAAAATGAGGTTCCTGTTCGATGCCGGGGAAAGGGTTGTTTTTAATGTAATGAAAGAGTTCCTCAGCAGTAGATTCCAGCCTCATCTGCCTAAAGGCCTCTCTCATTAAAACCCTCTGCACCTCCTGCTCCCACACCTGAGCGGGTATTTGCTGATACATAGCAGGTGGCACCGTGCCCTGTTGCTGTTGAATTCTCTGTCGTTCCTGATTGACCATGTGGTCAAACTGCTGAAGAGAAATTTCGGTATCATTGATTTTTCCGGCGATTGTAGGCCTGCCCATACCAGCGGCATTCATCCCCCAATCCAAAAATATGGTTCCTCCCACAAAGGCAACGAGAATAACTAACATAATGGCTGGAGCCATTTTTCGCATACTATTGATCATAACTACTCTCTCCCGAAAATTTATAAATTAAACGGACCGACTGTTAACAGTGATAAATCTTGAACTCTTTTACCGGTTTTACTGGCTGAATCTAACTGCTCCAAAAGTATCTCATGGCCTTAAGAGGCGCTCATAAATAGCCCTGTCTGCCAAAATCTCCAGAGCAGCCTTAAGCTGCGTATCCTCACCTAATCTTTTTCTGAAAACAATTTCATTATCCTGGCCAAACTCTCTGACCAGAAACGCATTGGTTAAAAGACGCCTGATTTCCGATTCATTCTGTTCCAACGCCCGCATGCTGTCCTTTTTCAGAATTGAATCCATCTGTGCAACCGCAGCTTTAACAGTGGTAAGATCGGTGTCACTCCACTGAGGCATCTCCATAAATTGGGCTGTGGCAGAATCGATACTGGTATCGGGCACAAGGCCGCTTTTTTTCTTGAACTCTTCAAACTGATGCTGAGCAATACTGGTATAGGAGAAATCGATTGAATCCAGATAGGAGTAAAACCTCTCCATCATGGCATCATCTATAGTGAAGTCAGGACCGACAGTTCTATTTTCTTTTTCCAACCGCGGGTATTCCATGTTTGCAAACTGGAAAAAGGCATCCTTTCCGTAAAGGGCTCTGATGGGCAGTTGCGGGATATCCATCTTCACTACCGTATCCGGAACAATACCACCACCACCATAGACAATTCTGCCATTTTGTGTCTGATACTCTATGGTATCTGGCTCCTGTTCCTCTATATCATCACCGTTTTCAGTGGTATCATTGCGGGAAAGATGCGGCCTGTTGATACATCTTCCCGAAGGGGTATAGTAAAGGGCGGTAGTGATCTTGAGGTGATGATTTTTATCCAGAGGAAGCACGCTCTGTACTGAACCTTTACCAAACGTTGTGTCTCCAATGACCAGTCCTCTGTCCCAATCCTGTATGGCACCAGCCACAATTTCTGAAGCACTTGCAGAGGAGTAATCAACAAGTACACCCAGCGGAAGATCTTCAGGAACAACAGAAGGTCCAGCGGCAAAAAACTCATTATTTTGGTTTCGTACCCTGCCGCGGGTTGAAACAACAAGATTTTTTCTTGAAAGGAACTTATCAGCCACCTCTATAGCCTGAGGAAGCAACCCACCGGGGTTATTTCTCAAATCAAAGACAAGCCCGTTTATACCCTGCTTAAGAAGGCTTTTTATGGCACGTTCCACCTCTGAAGCGGCTTCTTTACTGAAAGCCTGAAGTTGAATGTAGCCAATGCTGTCACCGACAATACCGTAAAAGGGAACGGCCTTGATCTGTATAATTTCACGTGTGATTGTATATTCAATATCTTTTGGTGCACCCTTTCTTCGGATAAGAATAGCCACCCTGGATCCGGGAGCCCCCCTGAGAATGTTGACAGCCCCTTCAACGGTAATTCCTTTGGTGGATTCACCATCAATTTCTATAATTTGATCGCCGGATTGAACGCCAGCCCGGGAAGCAGGGGTACCGCTAATGGGAGTCATGACGGTGAGAACGTCATCTCTGATTGAGATCTGAATTCCCAACCCGCCGAATTTCCCCTCAGTGTGAATTCGTAACTCCTCGTACTCCTTGGTTTCAAAATAGGTGGTGTAGGGATCCAGAGATTTCATCATTCCCTGAATAGCATTATCAATGAGCTCTTTTGAAGAGAGTTCTTCGACATAGCTCTGATGAATCTTTGCAGTTACATTATCGAGCCGTATGATATCGGCATAGAAGTTATCCCCATCAGCTCTGGTGGAGTCAATAACCAATCCGGTTAGCACTACGATTAAAACCACAATTCCCAAGAAAGGAGTTTTACCGAGTGTGTTGTGTGATGATCCGTTGGTTCTCTTTTCCATTAATTTCTCCCACAGTTATCATATATGAAGTGCATAACAAACAGTCCGGTGTTGAAAAATACATCAGGAAGCAAGTTTAATTCCATTTTTAGGAGAAGGACTTTTCCATTAACTCATTTATCCTGCCATAGATCTCTTCTGTAAGCTCATCGAGCCCCAATTCTCCGTCGAGCAGAACAACCCGGGGATCATCTGAAGCCTGTGCCCGGTAGCCCTCCCTGATCTTCTCAAAAAACTCTGCGGAACTGTTCTCAAGCCGGTCTTTACTTTTATTCATTGCTGCAAGTCGTCTTAAAGAGCACTCAACAGATATATCCAGCACCAAAGTACAGTCAGGAACAGTCCCCTTTGTGGCAAAACGGTTGAGCGTAGCAAGTTGCTCAAAAGACAAACCCCTTCCATACCCCTGGTAGGCAAAAGTGGCTGCCTGAAAACGATCACAAAGAACCACTTTACCCGATTCCAGTGCAGGAACGATTTTCTCCTTAACATGCTGAGCCCGCGAGGCCAGATACAAAAGCAGCTCCGTTTCAGTACCCATCTCCAGATAGTTAGGATCGATCAGCACTTTGCGGATCGCCTCGCCGATAACAGTCCCCCCCGGCTCTCTGGTTACAACCGGCTGCACTCCAGATCGTTGCTCCAGAAGCCTGGCAACACGATCTATCTGAGTACTTTTACCACACCCATCAATACCCTCAAAGGTGATAAAAAGTCCCCTGTTCATGTATTACCACAACATTTTTTATACTTTTTACCACTGCCGCACGGACAGGGATCATTTCTGCCAACCTGGACCGCTGCTCTTACCGGTGTTGTGACCGCAGATCCTGATGGGCCACGATTTGTTACGGTTTGACGAGGCCGCTGAGGTGCAGCGCCCCGAGGAGACTGAATCGATGCCAACGGGTCAAATTCGCCATGGATCTCTTTTGCATTACTCAACGGCTGGGCTCTTCTTTTGGGTTCTACCCGCTCGAGCCTGAAGGCATAGTTGGAGACTTCTGCAGAGATGGCGCCCCTGAGCTCCTCGAACATTTTAAGCCCCTCTCTTTGATATTCAAAGAGAGGATTTTTCTGCCCGAACGCTCTGAACTGAACACCACCCTTCAGATGATCCATCTCATAAAGGTGATCCTTCCATAGCGAGTCGATAACCATCAGAAACACACTGCGCTCAAACTGACGCATGATTGGTTCCCCGAAACGCTGTTCCTTCTCCTCGTACCTCTCCCGTACCTTCTCCCAAATAGTATCGAACAACTCATCCTGAGTCATGTTTACAAGCTGTTCATCAGTGATTTGGTAAACGATACCGAAAGCAGTCTGGATATCGGCATAAAGCGCCGGAAGATCCCACTCCTCAGGGTGTTTTCCTGCTGTGGTGTGCCTGAAAACAACCTCTTCCAGGTGGCCTGCGATCTGATCAAGAATATCGTCCTTTAGATTCTCTCCCCTTAAAATTCTCTGACGCAAACCATAAATTTCGGAACGCTGGAGATTCATCACATCATCGTACTCCTTGAGGTGCTTTCTGATGTCAAAGTTTCTCCCTTCGACCCGTTTCTGGGCATTACCGATAGCCTTTGAAACAAGGGGATGAGAGATCACCTCGCCGTCATCCGACCCAAGCCGGTCCATGATCCCGGCGATTCTTTCAGAACCAAATATTCTCATAAGGTCGTCATCGAGGGAGAGAAAGAATTTAGTGGACCCCGGGTCTCCCTGTCTTCCGGCACGACCGCGGAGCTGATTGTCGATTCGTCGACTCTCATGCCTCTCAGTTCCAATAATGTGTAAACCACCCTGTTGACGAACCCTATTGCTCTCCTCTTTTATACTCTGGAATAGTTTACTGAATTTCTGGCGTTTTTCTTCGAGTGTAAGCTCTTCGGGCTCGATACCCTCTTTAAAAAGCTCAGTATTGGCAAGGTGTTCAAAATTACCGCCAAGTACAATATCGGTTCCGCGTCCAGCCATGTTTGTTGCAATGGTCACCGCCCCCGATCTTCCGGCCTGCGCTACAATAGAGGCCTCTTTGGCGTGATGTTTGGCATTAAGCACCTCATGTTTAATACCCGAACGGGTGAGCAATTTGCTTAAAAGCTCCGATTTTTCAATGGATGTAGTACCCACAAGAGTGGGTCTGCCCTGCGAGCTCATCTGTTCAATATCTTTTACAATGGCATTATATTTTTCACGATAAGTCTTATAGATCTCATCGTTATAATCTTTTCTCTGTAAAGGACGGTTGGTTGGCACCGTAACCACATCAAGTTTGTAGATTTCATGAAACTCACCAGCCTCGGTTACCGCAGTACCGGTCATACCGGCAAGTTTATTGTACATCTTGAAAAAGTTCTGAAAGGTGATAGTTGCAAGTGTCTGGTTCTCACCGGCGACCTTTACCCCCTCCTTGGCTTCAAGGGCCTGGTGAAGGCCTTCGCTGTAGCGTCGCCCGTGAAGAATACGGCCGGTGAACTCATCCACGATCAATATCTGTCCATCCTGCACCACATAGTTGACATCTATTTCAAAAAGGGCATATGCTCTGAGCAGTTGGCTTATACTGTGAATTCGCTCTGAGTGTTCTGCATAGGTGCGATGGGCCTCTTCGCGCCTCTTTGCTTTCTCTGGGGCATCGATGGATTCGTTGCTATCAATTTCGCCAAGCATAACAGAGAGATCCGGAACGACAAAGAAGTCGTTGTTTGCGCCACCGATAAAGTTTCGCCCCTTTTCGGTAAGCTCAGCACTGTGCCCCGATTCATCAAGAACGAAAAACAGCTCCTCATCAATTTCATAAAGTTTCTTTTCCCGAAGATAGTCGGTCTCAACAGTCTTCATGAATTTTGCAACACCGGGCTCCTTTGTAACTTTCAGATACCGTTTGTTTTTTGGACCGCCTCTTTTGACAATAAGTAACTTATAGCCAATCTCATACTCTTTTCCCTCTTGCTTGAGCAGCTCCTCAACTTCAGCCATCACACGCTGAACGAGTTGATTCTGGGCGCTTACCAGCTTTACCACCCGGGGCTTGAGTTCATCATACTCCTGGTTGGATTTTGTCACCGGCCCCGAAATAATAAGAGGAGTTCTTGCTTCATCGATAAGGATGTTATCCACCTCATCAACAATGGCGAAATTGAGTTCCCGCAGAACGCATTGCTCTGGAGATGTGGCCATGTTATCTCTTAAATAGTCAAACCCGAACTCGTTGTTTGTACCAAAAACGATATCGCTGTCATAGGCGCTCTTGCGCTCGGGGCTGTGGGGCTCTGTAATGTCGAGGCACCCAACGGTCAGGTCAAGGAAATTGAAGATTTTTCCCATCCACTGACTGTCACGCCGGGCCAGATAATCGTTGACCGTAATAACATGGACGCCCTTACCGCTAAGAGCATTGAGATATGCAGCCATTGCAGCAACCTGGGTTTTTCCCTCTCCGGTTTTCATCTCGGCGATCTTACCCTGGTGCAAAACAGCAGCACCGATAACCTGCACATCGAAATGAGCCATAAACGGAATCTCTTTTTTGAGATAGGGGTCGTACACCGTTTTCCCCTCACCAAGGACCCTATGAGTGGCTTCCCTTACAACGGCAAACGCTTCGGGCAGGATATCATCGAGAGTTTCTCCCTGTTCGAGACGTTTTTTAAACTCAGCAGTTTTCGCCTTAAGCTGCTCATCATTAAGAGCACTGATACGATCTCTGAAACTATTAACCATCTCAAGTACGGGGAGGACCTTTTTCATGTCCTTGTCCTGCTTCGATCCAAATACTTTACCGAGAACGCTCAGTAAATCCATAACTCAGTACCTCTATTCTATTCGAAAAGTTCTAAATTGCAAATCATCGAGTGCCCCGTTTTCAAGAACGGCATTAATGGCACCGATGACTTTGGGTTTAAGTAACGAAACATGCACATCACCGTATTCCGTTCTACTCATTACTTTTGTAACCATAACTCTCAATTGATCTCTTTTAAAGAGCAGTTCCTCATACAGATCGCGGTTTTCAGAGAACAACTCCACCGAAAGATGAAGCGTCAGGTCATCTCTGCCTAAAAGAGAGCATCGTATACCGGGAAGATATAGCGAAAAGCGGCTTTTATCCGGGATAACAGAATCGGTCGCAGTGGTCGCAGACCTGCCAATCGAGTCGACTACAACCACCTCTTCAACTACAGGTTCACGCACACTGTCCTGCGCCATCTCCTGGGGTAACGATAACTCAAGCACCTCTCCAAGTGGGATCGATTGTTCCATCTCATTTGGGGAGGATTGGGTTAAATAGGACCACCCAAAGATATCCCTGTTATTGTAAAATACTATACTCAAAACGACAATACAGACAAAAAGAAGCAAAAATCGCCTGAAGGAATTCCTGCGTCTTCGCTGTATTTCCCGTTCAGTCTCTTTTTTAAATTGTTTTGGGTCCACAACTCATTCACGGTTTTCAGGAATAGTTAGTGTAAAAGTACGTTAAAACAGCCCCTTTAGTGAAAAAACAAATTCAGGATACCATTAATAATAGTTTTTTCAACATTTAAGAGCAAAAAAACCGTGTTCAACCCCTACCCACGAAAACCCTCAAAAACAAACGGATATTGTATTTCGACCGTTTCACTTGCGGGTACAGGAGGAAATTTCCACCGCACTACATATCGCAGAATATGGTTGTCAAATTCATCATTTCCCGTTGTGGAGCTGAGCACCGAAAGCCCGGTAACTTCACCGGAGGGCAAAATAGAAAACTGTATGGTAAGTGTTCCTGAAATTTCCGGATCCCTCTTTAACCAATCCTCGTACACCCTTCTGAGCCGGCGGATTTCAGTATTAACAACCCGTTGTATTGAAGCCTGGGTTCTTTCAGTTTCCACATCGGCCTGAGCTGATGGCATGGAAAGCGGGGTGGAAGTGACCTTTACCTCGCCGGAGATCTGTAACTGCCCTATGTCTGCCCTTTGCGGCTCATCCCGTGTAATCACTGCCGCCTCAGACCTGCTCTCTCTTCTGGTCAGTACCTCAGATGATGAAGGGGCTCTTTGCCCAAACACCCCTGTAACACCAGGAGTGGCCCCCTCAATAGGCCTCAGCGCCGCAGAGCCGATAAGATCAACCGCTGCAGAACGGGCAGTACCGGAAGAACTTCTGGAAGTGATAGCTGCAAATATCCCCTTGGACTGCACCTCCCGTGCTACAACTTCCCTTTGAGCGGCACGGTCCTGCTGAGTTGCAGCACGTCTGTGCTCGAGCTGTTCGAACGAGGCCGCTTCCCGGCGCGGCTCATCCTGAGTCGCCGCACCCTTGGTATCAACAACCTCTTGGACGGTTTTGGTGATCTGCGGATCCGCGGTTTTTTGCTCCACCGGCTGATTGAGCACAAGGCGTGCATACCGCTGTTGCACCTGAATGATCTGCTGCTCGGTTAAGACCTGGGATGGTTCACGTAAGGACAACAGAGTCACCGCTGTATATAACAGCAGAGCACAGACCGCCAGGATGAGGGTAAACCTGCGATCAAACCCACTGAGCAGGCGCCGTCTGAACCGTGACGGAAATGCAGAAGTTCTCATATTTGCTGTTTCTGAAGCTCTCAGAGACATAGCACCCCAGCCATCAGTCCTGCCTGTAAACGAAAAGGTTCATATTTGGATACCCTGCCTGACCACAGGTGTACATTATCCGTGTCAGAATACTGTAAGGAATTTCGGCATCACCCTGAATCGTAATCATACCAGAAAATTCCTGCCCTGTGGACTGAGCCAACTGCTGAGCCCTGCGGGCAAACTCACTGAGCTCTTCATAGAGAGGCTCAATCATAAACTCCTGCTGATCTGCAATTTTCGGGTATTGATCAGAGTCAATGACCAGATTATTTTCAACCATAACCGTGTTACGGGCAATTTTCACATTAAGCGCTTCTTTTGCAGACTGTTCAACAATTGAACTTGGAAGGGTCAGGTTGTCAGCAGGGGTCACTATAGCCCCTCCGCTGGAGTAATTTTTGATAAGAAAGACCAGGATAATGGTAAACATATCCATCATGGAGGTAATATTGAGCTTTGATTCCGAAGCGCCTCTTTTCTTTCTCGCAGCTCTTTTTACACGCGCGATAGCCATTACTGAGCAACTCCTCCTGCAATAGAGACATTAGGAAACATCGTAACGCCAATCCCCTGAACATTAATTCCCCGTGCAGCATCCATAACAGAGATAACCGTCTGATAGTTGACCGTCTCCTCCGCTGCAATGCTGAGATTTTCATGGTCGGACAGATGTTTAACGGATGAAAAATCGCGTGAAATATATGCCCGGTAAAGCTCATGAAGAGCAGCGGACTGTGGGATATCCGAACTTACAAGGCCAAGAATTTCAAGCAGGGCCTTGCGTTTAATCTCCTGTAAGGAGATATTCAGGGCATCAAAGTCATATTCTCCCCCAACAAGAGCAATTGAATCACCCGCGTTGTCGCTGTCGCCAAAGCTGTGTCTGAGCCTGAAACCTTGAGCGGTGACAACTATTGTGAGGTCAAGAGTTTTGTCCTTTTGGCTCCCCTCTCCAAGAGCCTCCCCAGCTTGCTCTGCAATGGATTCGGGCAACTTGATCTCTATCATTCCCAGTTTTACAAATTCCGATGATGAGAGTAGAAGCGGTATTAACACCACCATAAGATTCATGAACGGAACCATATTGGGCTCTGTGTCTATCTCCTCTTTTATACGACGGGAAGAGAGGCTGTAACTTTTTGTTACATTGGGGATGTTGAGGTTTTTAAGAAGTGAAAGGGTGTACCGGTCAATTTCCTGGTGAGCCTCATCCACCCTGCCCCTGAGAAATGCATATGCCAAGACCGATGGAATTGCTATGACCAGTCCAAGCAACGTGGTATTCATAGCTGTTGATATGCCGGTTGCAAGCATGGATGCTTTCTCGGAAGCTGGGATCCCGTCCTGTGCAACAGCAGCAAATGAGAGGATAAGTCCGTAAATTGTGCCCATCAACCCAAGAAGTGTTGCCAGATTACCACACACTGCTACTGCGTTGAGCCTCTTTTCCAAACCGGGCAAAACGGACAGAGCGGCCTCCTCCATCGATGCTACAACCAGTTCGGGAAAAGTCCCCAGTTTCTCGATTGCAGCACCAAGAATCTTTGGCAGAGGCCGTTGTCCCCCGAACCGACAGATTCTTTGGGCTTCCTCAAAGTTCCCCTCCCTTAGAAGAGCAGTAATATCCTGTATAAAAAGAGGTGCATTCAGGGATACTTTTGAGGTGATATCCCAATACCGTTCCACGATAAGCACCAGAAGCACTACAGCCAGAGCCGAAAGCACCCACATGAAGAGGTGACCGGTTTGAGCAGGAGAAAAGGATTGCAGGAATTCATTCAGAAAGTGCATGGCATTCTCAGATACTGATCTCTTTTATCAGTTTGTTATCGGCAAACAGTTTGATGTTATTATGAGTCACGTGTACCCCAACACCCTCCTTGAGCTGAGAGACATTGATATGGTACTTGTGCGTTTTAAAGGAGCGCTCAACAAGCATATTTACAACTCTGAGCGAACACTCGTCTATCTGATCTATTATCTTCTGTGTTTTGCCTTTAAGAAAGGTGTACAATGCAATACAGGGAATTGCAACAAGAAGCCCCATGTAGGTGGTGTTCATTGCAGCAGCAATACCCTGCGCCAAAAGTGCTGATTTTTCAGCCGGATCGATTCCGGGTCTTCCCACTGCGGCAAAGGAAATAATCAGCCCATAGATTGTACCCATCAATCCTAGAAGAGTAGCAACATTACCAATGGTTCCAAGAAAAGCGGTACGTTTTTCAAGAGCGGGAATCACACGCAACACCGCCTCATCCGAAGAGTTACGGATCCTGTCTGCCCCATTAGAAGCTTCATCAACTACCGGTCTGAGGACCAGCCCCAAAGCACTCTTTTGATATTTTTTGATAAGATTGTTAGCAGAAGGCAGATCATCTTTTTTTATACAATCGGTAAGATTTTTCATAAACTGATCTGGTCGGAACAGACTCTTTGATGAAAGAGCGATAAACCGCTCAATCGCAACTGCAAGGGCAAATACTGCAGTGGTAAGAATCACCCACATGAACATCCAGCCCGGTTGCGAACGATTGAATGAAAAGAAAAACATCTCAAGAAAACTCATGGTAAGCCTCCGAAAAAGTTGTCACTTGCATTTCTGTGGTGCTATAGATGTCAAAACATGATTTCATTAAAGATATATTATTTGCATTGTATAGTATAGTTTGAAAACTATGATCTAAAAAGTAATCCTTGATGCTGCGGTTACACTGAGCGCTTCCGCCTTCGGGAGCAGTACCACTATTCCCCAGTGTTCTTCGATTAAAAAGCAGGAACTATTCGCAGGGGTTGGGGATTATGACAGGAGCTAAACTTGCCCCCCCCTGCACTTTACGGAGACGGATACAGCAGGTCGGTTCTGCTAAAAATAAAGGGCGATCTGTTCGGTAGTTCCCCGAAAACATCCTCACCCAGACTCACACTCCCCGACTCCCCATGTGCAAAGAGCTTCAGTGAAGGAAATTCCGGACGCTGATCCACACTTATAAGTACCAGTTGCGGCCGTCTAATTTGCCCTTCAATCACCTGTTGCTCAAAAATTATCTGAACAGGCTCATCCAGAGGAGAATCTGCACCGCATAGAGATACAAGCAGGAGTATGCTGCTTAGCAGAGCGAGCAGAGTAGAGTTGTTACGCCAAGAAATGCATTTTAAAAACACGCCTGAAACCTCTTAACGGTTATCATTATCTTTACCCCGAAACAGCTAATTCTTCTGTTTTTCACATCGATCTTAAAAAAAACCTGTGATTCTGAATATAATTATTTCTCATCTGATAACCAGACACATAATTGCCCCTTGTTTGGACACCAAGAAAGGTTTGGTTGCGTAAGCGGCATAATCATGCACTAAAAACTATGATTGGCCTGAGAAGAGTATCCCCAAAATGATAAGGATAAAAAAGGAAACTTCAAGAGTGAATGGTGTATTTACTGCAAAAATGTATATTTATACCCTGCCTTTGGTCTTAAATAGTGGATTGTTTTATCAACCAGAGATCAATTTATTTTTATACCCCAAGAAAATGGTGATTCCTAAAAAAAGGATAGCATACACTGATGAATGATAACCACTGTGATTTTCTGGTCATTGGAAGCGGCATCGCAGGGCTTTGCTATGCAATTCATGCAGCTGAGTTTGGTTCAGTTATCATGATAACTAAAAAACAGGATAGCGATTCGAACACCAACTATGCCCAGGGGGGTATCGCCTGTGTTCTGAGTGAAAATGACAGTTTCGAAAAACACATAGAAGATACCATCACTGCCGGAAGCGAATTGTGTAATCCTGAATCGGTTAGGATTGTTGTTGAAGAGGGGCCGGCGCGCCTCAAGGAGCTTTTGCAGTGGGGCGTATCCTTTTCGAAATCCCGCAGCACCGACAACCCCTACGATTTTCACCTGGGAAAGGAGGGCGGGCACTCTGAGAACAGAATAGTGCATGCAAAGGATCTCACCGGCAAGGAACTTGAGGACACGCTACTGAGAAGAGTGCGCAGTCTTAACAATGTTGCTATTTACGAAAATCACTTTGCCGTGGAACTCATCACCGATCATCATCTAAAAAAAGAGTCTCTTCCGGGCACCTGTTACGGCGCCTATGTTCTTGACTGTGTAGAGAGATCTGTTTTCAAGGTACGTGCTAAAACGACCTGTGTCTCAACAGGAGGGGCAGGACGAGTCTATCTTCACACCACCAATCCGGCAATTGCCACCGGAGATGGCGTCGCGATGGCCTACAGGGCCGGAGCCAGAGTGGCCAATATGGAGTTTATTCAGTTTCACCCCACAACCCTGTATCATCCAGACGCAGACTCTTTTTTGATTAGCGAAGCATTACGGGGATATGGGGCAGTGCTTCGGGATAGATCCGGTAATGCATTTATGGACAAATACCACAAATCCGGCTCACTGGCTCCACGAGATATCGTTGCACGAGCTATAGACAACGAGATGAAAATCAGCGGTGAGCCATGCGTATTTCTCGACATTAGAGACAAGCCCGAGCAGGAGACAAAACAACAGTTCCCCAATATCTTTAAGAGATGCCTTAAACATGGTATAGACATCACCAAGGAGCTTATCCCCGTTGTTCCTGCTGCTCACTATATATGTGGTGGGATTGTGGTAAACCACACAGGGAATACCGACATTGCGAATCTTTACGCCTGTGGGGAAACCGCATACACCGGTGTTCACGGAGCCAACCGCCTGGCATCCAATTCACTGCTCGAAGCGCTGGTGTTTTCATACAGAGCGGTGCATGATGCGGCTATTAAGGTTACAACAAACACCGTCCCAAAGGCGTGCCAGATACCGGACTGGGACGACAGCGGCACCCATGATTTTGAAGAGTGGATTCTTCTTTCACACAATTTTAATGAGATACGATCTGTAATGTGGGACTATGTAGGAATCGTACGCTCAGATCTGCGCCTTCACCGAGCACTACGGCGGATAGACCTTCTTGAGAAAGAGATAGAAAATTTCTACAAAAAAACCAGAATTACCCCACAGCTCCTTGAACTCAGAAACATCGTTACCATTTCACGACTCATAATAACATCAGCTCTGAGGAGAAAAGAGAGCAGAGGACTTCACTACACAACCGACCACTCAAAGCTTAACAACAGATACTGGAGGAAAGATACCGTGCTGAGGAAAAAATCAGAATAGCGCTTTTTACAGCCGTGATCTGAACATCTATTCTGAGGGCCCTTTTTTTCACACTCTTACATTTTATGTTGCCGGAGTGAATCAAATATATTTGCACATGTTGTGACTTTGCGTATTTTGAAACCAATTATATTCCTTGGTATACTTTGTAAATCATCTCAAAACAGCACCGTGAAGAGATACAGATAAAACATGGACATAACAGCTATACTCATCGCAATTTTTCTGCTCATTGCAGCGTTCTTTTCTGTTGTGAAGTATTTATTATCCAACATCTCCATTGGTAATCGTCTTATACTGGTGACACTCCGCTTAAGCTGGCTGTTGTTTATAACGCTGGCTTTTTTTGAACCAAGGTTTTTCTTTGAACGGTTTTTAACAACAAAGACAACTATTCCAGTACTGATTGATGCTTCCAAAAGCATGGGTCTATTTTCACCTGATTCATCTGTTAATCCACTGTTGGAAATGTTTAAAGAGATAAAAAAGCAACACAACGAGTATCTTTCGTTTACCTATTTTCTTTTCGGCGATTCTCTCAGAGAGATGAACAAAGCGGATACTGCACAGTATAATGACACCAGGAGTGATTTTCCTTTGTCACTTAGAGCAAGGACTGGCGGTGCCGAAAAGCTGGTAATTGTATCTGATGGCCACTGGACAAACCCCCGAATTCCTGCAGATGCACTTTCGTTTCCCTCAGTGTACTTTAAACAACTCCCCCCCCCTACCCCGCAGCCCTTTATTGAGTTGAAGCTTGAGGTCCCAGAACAGACCGAAGCAGGGCATCCACTCACCGTAGGAGTAGACGTGAGTGGTTTTGGAGCAACCGAATCAGAGGTTGTTTTAACTCTGAGAGAATCCGATAACATTATCAAGCAACAGTCGGTTAAAACTGACAGTGGCTATTACCGCAAGTCAGTTGAATTTGTACATCGCCATCGTAACCGGGGAAGATCACTGTACACAGTAGATGCACTACATTCAGCCAGCTCAGAGCAAACGAGCCGTTTTTTTGCCCACCAGAACCTTCCTGAACAGATACACTATTCGATACACTCATCAACGCCATCACTTGACCAGCGATTTATCAAACAGGCATTAAGCCGGGACAACGACTTTGTGAGTGCAAAAAATCCGGACATACTTTTTTTGAATGTGTGGGACCGTGCTGGCCGGGAAAAATTTTCATCACTAAAGAACTATGGAGTGGCCGTATTTTTTGGTACTCTTCCGTGCGATTATGAAACAGTACCCGGTACCAACCATTTCTCATATTCGTATGCACCAAACCAGAGGCAGCCAACAGCTATACCCGACAATCTTCCCCCGGCCCAAGAATTTATCAGATGTTCTGCACGGGAGATAGCATCAAAGCGCGACCTGTTTTTGGCACACAGCGCCAGGGCTTCAACCGATACTATTGGGGTATTGTATAGCGGAACCTATCATAACAGACGTTCACTGTTTTGTGCAGTTACCGGTATCTGGCGATGGGATTTTTTACCGATGGCCCTAAAACGAGATGAAAACGAAGCGTTTCTGTTCATTGATCTTATTGTCAGTAATGCAAAGGAGCTGCTGCTTAACAACCTGTCCGATTCATTTTTCATCTATCCCACTCACCCGCCTATTGAAACAGATTCCTTGAGGCTTAGTGCACTTTTACCATCAGACATGCCCTTTTTCACCCCTGTAAAAATCAGCTTTTCATTTTTGTCGGATGACACATCTCACGATACTTCATTTACCTTTTCATCACCGGGATTGATCAGAAAGGAGTTCTCATTACCAGCACTTGCCTCATCAGAGTATATGATGAGCTGCACTCTTCATCTTGAATCGAGGCAGCATTATTCAACCAAAAAGTTTGTAGTATTCCAGGACAATTCAGAACGCAGTATAACATCGCAAAACACCTCTTTTCTCAAACAATTTGCCACAGCACTACCACAGGATAGAGCGATTCTTGCTGATTTACTGACCGATTACAAGCCACGCGGAGCAACGGTTACCGAGACGTTGACCATAGACAAAAAATGGCCGTTACTTTTGTTGATATTTATTTCTATGGCTGTTGAGTGGGTTCTAAGAAGGAAATTTCAATTAGACTGATGAAATGCAGCTATGGATATAATTAGTTAACACCAGCGTCATTCCTGATTTTCTTAGCGGCCGTCCCTGCGAAGATGTATCGGGAGCCGGGACTTGTAAAAAACACAGCCGTCATTATTTGTTGTGGTACAACAGATGGTGTCTTACGCATTATTGACTTTCACACAACTTCTGTGCAGTACGCCTCTATTCAAACACAGAGACGATTTTGAAGGATTTCATCTTGAGGTACAAGGTTTTGGGGGATATACCAAGAATATTTGCAGCCTTATTCCTCTGCCCGTTTACATGTTTTAACACATTTACAATATGCTCTCTTTCCATATCCTTGATCGAACAGAGTGGTCTGTTTTCTTTCTCGTCAACGACCACCATACGTTCTGGGGTTTTATCCGGAATTTGCAGAAAGGAGAGGTCTTTGGCAGTGATTCGTTTTTCCTGACAGAGAATACAGGTTCTTTCAACAACATTTTTCAGTTCCCTGACATTTCCCTTCCAGTCATACACTTGAAGAATTTCAATTGCACTTTTATCGAACTCTTTCTGTGATCCCAGAACTCCCAGAAAACTCTCTACCAGTAAAGGGATATCTTCGACCCTGTTTTTAAGTGGTGGAACGGTAATAGAAAGTACGTTGAGCCGGTAATAGAGATCTGCTCTGAATGTTTTCTCCTCGACCAGTTTTTCAAGCGGTTGATTGGTAGCACAGATTATTCTCAAGTCAAGAGGAATATCTTTTGTCCCCCCGACTCTTCTGATTTCTCCTTTTTCGAGAAAACGTAACAGCTTTGCCTGAAAGTTGATGGGAATCTCTCCGATTTCGTCCAGAAACAGTGTTCCCCCATCGGAGATTTCCGCCAATCCACGCTTCTGTGCTTTTGCATCTGTAAAAGCACCCTTTTCATAGCCGAACAGTTCACTTTCAAGAAGAGTTCCTGATAATGAAGCGCAGTTTATGGCAATAAAGGGTTTATCACTTCTGGTACTGTTCTCATGTATACTTCTTGCCACGACCTCTTTTCCAGCCCCACTTTCTCCAAGAATCAGGACCGTGGAGAGAGTTGGGGCGATCTTTTTTATCATTAGCTCAAGATCAAGCATTGCCTGACTTTTCCCTATCAGATTGCCGCCATGTCCGCTTTTTTTCAGCTCGTCCCGTAGAATCTTAAGGTCCAAAAGAGAGCTCTGATGCTTTATGGCTCTTTCAATCTGAATAATCAGTTCTTTGAGTATGTAGGGTTTCTTAATGTATTCGTACGCTCCCAGTTTCATACTTTCAATTGCAGTTTCCAATGTTGCATTACCAGTAAGGATAATTATTTCGGAAGCTGAGTTCTCCTGTTTAAGAGCTCTAAGTACCTCCATACCATCGACTTTTGGCATAACGATGTCAAGGAGAACAACGTGATAAAAGTCATCTCTCATTTTATCAAATGCAAGGCTGCCATCAGCAACAGTCTCTACGGTATAGCCCGCCCTTGCCAGTTCATTTTTAAGCAACAGACGCAGCGATTCTTCATCATCTACAACGAGTATTCTTCCTTTGCTCATAGCAGATCCTGTGATGAACTTTCAGGTGAAGAAGGGATTTCCAGTGCGACAATAGTTCCCCCGGTTTGAAAATCATTAAATACATCAATCTTTCCAGAACAATCTTCCATCATTCGGTGACAAACCGCCAACCCCATCCCTGCTCCATACACAGAATCTTTGGTTGTAAAAAAGGGATCGAATACTCTTGAAATAATATCCGACGGGATACCGGGTCCCTGGTCTGCAATTTTCATACGCACCATTCCGTTCTGTGCATATTCTGCGGATGCTGAAATGGTGACTTTGGAATTTGGTATACAAAAATCGATACAGTTGGAGAATATATTGAGCAGCACCTGCTCAAGCTTATTTGGATCCGTCTTTACCGTCAGATTATGCCTGAGTGAATTATTGAATGTGATACCTCTTTTTGAAGCACGATTGTTGATTAGTTTTACGGTGTTTTCCACACAGTTTGACAAAGAGACTTCAGCGATAACACTTTCATCTCTTTTCGCAAAGCGCGAGAGGTTTTCAACAATATCCCTGCATCTGAGAGTCTCTTTTGCAATAATCTGAAGATATCTTTGCAACTCATCAGGATCGACCTTCTCATTTTGCTCAATGCGTTCGAGAATAGAACTCGAGAAGCCCAGAATGGCAGTAAGCGGATTATTCACTTCATGAGCAACCCCTGAGGCGAGGCTTCCGATTGAGGCAAGCTTTGCAGAACGATAGAGCTGCCTTCTGGCAATTCTCCTCTCTTCCTCGAGACGTTTTTTTTCTGTAATATTAACCATCGAAAGAAGCAGTTGCTCCACACCCTCATCATTTTCTATTAAAGCTGCTTTAATTTCCACCACAAGATACTGACCGTCGGGGACAATCATTTCAAATACCTGACTACAATCAGAGCACCTGTCCTCTGTGAGCTGTGCTATAAAACGCTGGAAATGAGGACGATCCTGATTACAGATATAAGCAGTCATCTCTTGTGCTATAACAGTCGCTTTATCTACCCCCAAACATGAGCAGAAGGTTTGATTGCAATCAACAATCTGCATTTTGGTATTAAGTGTAACGACAAGGTGAGGGAAATATTCATAGAGGTGACGGTAATTCTCCCTGGACCGGATTAAATCCCTGTGAAGAATACGTATCCTCAAAAGAGTTCTTATTCTGGCAATCAGCTCATCTGGCGAAAATGGTTTGGTGACATAATCATCGGCATATTGCAGACTTGTTACCTTTTCATGCTCATCATTGAGCGCCGAGACCATAATTATTGGAAGAAACAGGCCATTTCCAACAAACTTCTTTATCTTTTCTGCAGCCGTAACACCATCCATACCCGGCATTGCCATATCCATAAGGACCACATCAACCGATTCTCTTTTGATAATACTAAGGGCCTGTTGGCCACTATTGCATGTAATAGGCTCATAACCGGCATCATTGAGACAGTGCTCCATGATAGCGAGCGCTTCATTACAGTCATCCACAACCAGTATTGTTTCATTTTCTGCAGGGTTTTTACCCTGCTGATTTGAGAAGTTCATGCAGCTCCCTGACCAGTTCTTTTAATGCCCTGCCCCTGTGACTGATTCCATGTTTGACCATCGGATCAATTGAAGCAAATGTGGTATCCATCCCCCGGGGAATAAATACCGGATCATACCCAAACCCCCCACCACCCCTTTGAGCGTAGGCGATCTCCCCCTCACAGGTGCCCTCGGTGGTGATATACCTCTGGGGAGCGATTTTAAGCACCAGCGTACATCTGAAGCGTGCACCTCTTTTTTCCCGGGGAGTACCGTTAAGCAAAGTGAGTAGTTTGGTGATATTATCCTGCCCCCCGGCATTATCACCAGCAAATCGAGCACTGTGCACCCCGGGTGCTCCTCCCAAAGCATCAACCTCAAGGCCCGAATCATCAGCAAGCGCCCATATACCCGAACTCTCCCCAAAAACCCAATCGGCTTTGAGTTTGGCATTGGCATAGAACGTATCCCCCGTTTCCTCGATTAGAGGAACAGGATCCCAGTGGTCTTTAATCGAGGACAATTTTACCGGCAGAGATGAGAACATCTCCCCGAATTCCCTGACTTTTCCCTCATTTGCAGTTGCAAGTATTATCTGCTGCATGAATGCACCCTTCCCCTTTCGTAGAGATTTTATCGATCATCATGAAGCCACAATATTTACCAGTTTGCCGGGGACAACAATCACTTTTCTAATCTCCTTGCCATCGATATAAGACTGGATTTTTTCATGTGAAAGAGCTTTCTGCTGTAACTCCTCTTTTGAGGCATCCCTTGGTGATGAGAATTCCCCTCTGAGTTTACCATTGACCTGTACAACAACGGTAACCGTTGTGTCTAGTACAAACTGCTCATCATACGGTGGCCATTTGGCAGTGATAAGAAAGTTTTTGTTGCCCAGCCTCTCCCATGCTTCATCCCCCAGATGGGGCGCGTACGGGCCGATAAGACGCACAATTACGGACAGATCCTCAAAGGATGCTCCACCTGAAGTCAAATGGTTTACATACTCCATAATAGCAGCAATAGCAGTATTGAACTTCATCGACTCAATATCACAAGTCACTTTCTTAATGGTCTTATGACGTATACGGATATTTTTTTCATCCGGCGGTGCGCTCTTTTCATCAAACTCATCAACCATTCTCCACACTCTTCGAAGCAGGCGGCTGCAGCCCTCAATTGCACGTGAATCCCACGGTTTTGGCAGTTCAAATTCACCCATGAACATTTCGTACAGTCGCAACACATCGGCTCCGTACTTGTTGACAACTTCATCGGGATTCACCCCATTGAGCTTGGATTTTGCCATTTTTTCAACTTCAGCAACGAGTTTTTCTCCGGTAGACTTCAGGTGCGGTTGACTGCCTGAAAACTCAATGTCGGACCATTCATGATATCTGCCTTTAGAATCTTTGTAGGTTGGAGCCAGAACAATCCCCTGGTGACGCAGCTTTTTAAAGGGTTCTTTTGTAGAGACATACCCCAGGTCATAGAGGACTTTGTGCCAGAATCTTGAGTAGAGGAGATGGAGCACGGCATGCTCTGCTCCGCCGACATACAGATCCACGTTCATCCATTGTTGCTCAGCCTCTTTAGACCATGGTTCATTGTGATTATCGGGGTCCAGATATCTAAGATAGTACCAGCACGATCCGGCCCACTGAGGCATGGTGTTAGTCTCTCTTCTGGCTTGACCCCCACACTCCGGACAGGTAGTACTAAGCCACTCGGGGATATTGGCAAGGGGTGATTCCCCGGTACCACTGGGCTCGTACCTGTCAACATCCGGTAGTTTTACTGGCAGATCCTTTTCGGGTACAGGTACCGCGCCACAATCGTTACAGTGAATAATGGGAATAGGCTCTCCCCAATATCTCTGACGAGAGAAGATCCAGTCCCGGAGCCGGTAGCTTATGGCCTGGCGCCCCTGGCCGTTTTTTTGAAGCTGTTCAGTAACGCTTTTTTTTGCTTGTTCTGTAGTCAAACCATCAAGATTACCTGAGTTTACACTGACACCGTTTTCAGTGAAAGCGACCCCCGGCTCTATTGCAGAACCGTCAGCGGGAGCGACAACCTGCTTTATCTGCAGGCCGAATTTTTGTGCGAACTCATAATCTCTCTGATCGTGAGCCGGTACCGCCATTATAGCGCCGGTCCCATAGCCTGCAAGCACATAGTCAGCAATCCAAACAGGAACACGCTCACCATTTACAGGATTGAGCGCATACCCTCCGGTAAAGACACCGGTTTTTTCCTTTGACAATTCAGTTCTTTCAAGGTCACTCTTTTTACGTGCAGCTTCCTGATAATTCCTGAGCGCCTCAGCCTGCTCAGCGACGGTGATCTTATCCACCAGGGGATGTTCAGGAGAGAGGACCATATACGTTGCTCCGTAGAGCGTATCCGGACGGGTAGTAAAAACAGTGATTTGCTCTCCCCTGGCGTTACCCTCAGAAATCTGGAAAATCACCTCAGCGCCTTCAGAGCGCCCTATCCAGTTACGCTGCATCTGCAGGGTGGATTCAGGCCAATCCACCAACGGCAGATCTTCAAGGAGACGGTCTGCGTATTGGGTGATTTTGAGAATCCACTGACGCAAATCTTTTTTTTCGACCAGCGAACCACAGCGCTCACATTTACCCTGAATCACCTCCTCATTTGCCAATCCGGTTTTACATGAGGTACACCAGTTGATAGGTATCGTCCCTTCATACGCAAGTCCCTTTTTGAACAACTGAACAAATATCCACTGTGTCCATTTATAATAGGCCGGATCGGTAGTGTTTATCTCCCGGTCCCAGTCGTAAGCAAAACCGATGGAGTCTATCTGGCGTTTGAAATTTTCTATGGACTGCTCGGTAATGACACTGGGGTGCGTACCGGTTTTAATGGCAAAATTTTCTGCCGGCAAACCGAAGGCATCCCATCCCATGGGATGGAGTACGTTGAAGCCCTGCATTCTTTTGTAGCGGGTGATGATATCGGTTGCGGTGTACCCTTCACAATGGCCGACATGAAGCCCTGATCCAGAAGGATAGGGGAACATATCAAGGGCGTAAAATTTAGGTTTGTTCTTGTCAAAAACTGTTTTATGCAGTTTTTCGTTACGCCACCGCTGCTGCCATTTTGGTTCTGTTTCAGAAGCATTATATGCTGCCACAAACCCCTCCATAAGTGAAATCTGTATATGAAAAATTTAACAATCAATCAATTTGCTGAAATATTCTATGGTTTTTTTCAACCCCTGCTCAAGCATCACCTCAGGATTCCACCCCAGTTTCTCAGTGGCAAGAGTGATGTCTGGCCGACGCTGCTTGGGATCATCAGAAGGGAGAGATTTGTACACAATTTTCGAAGGGCTTGCGGTAAGTTCAATAACTTTTTCAGCCAGTTCCTTAATTGTAAACTCCCGTGGATTACCCATGTTAATGGGTCCCTGAACACCCTCTGCATTCATAAGCCGCATCATGCCGTCAATCAAGTCATCCACGTAACAGAAGGACCTCGTCTGTGAACCATCACCATAGATAGTAATATCTTTTTTGCCAAGTGCCTGAACGATGAAATTTGATACCACCCTGCCGTCATCGGGATGCATTCTTGGTCCATAGGTATTGAATATCCTCATAATACGGATATCCACATTATTCATTCTGTGGTAATCAAAAAAGAGGGTTTCTGCCACTCTCTTACCCTCATCGTAACAAGAGCGTATGCCTATGGGGTTTACATTTCCCCAATACGCCTCATTCTGTGGATGGATGGTGGGGTCACCATAGACTTCAGATGTTGATGCCTGTAACACTCTTGCCTTAACTCTTTTCGCCAGGCCCAAAACATTGATGGCTCCCATAACAGAGGTTTTAATTGTCTTAACAGCATTGTACTGGTAGTGAATCGGTGAGGCGGGACAGGCAAGATTGTATATCTGGTCGACCTCCAGAAAAACCGGCATGGTAATATCATGGCGCATGAGTTCGAAATTATGAGAGTCAATCAGATGCTCCACATTTTTCTTTCTTCCGGTGAAAAAATTATCCAGACAGATAACATCATGCCCCTGCTTTACGAGAACATCACAGAGATGGGAACCGAGAAATCCGGCACCACCGGTAACCAGCACACGTTTGATTATCACAATAGTAAAACCCTTTCATTTAGACAGCGTTTATCTGTACATCCTCCATGAGATGCCATATTTCATCTCTGGTAACAACACCAGGCTGCTCATGCATGGCATTGGAAGCGCCACAAGCAACAGCCATCCTGCACAACTCCGGAAAGGAGAAGTTGCGCTCCAAAGCGACCAGCACCCCGGCCACCAGCGCATCTCCACATCCCACCGTATTAACCGCCTTAACCAGCGGTGGCGAGCAGAGCAGACAATCGTTCTTATGTAAAGCAATTACTCCATCTGCTCCAAGAGAGATAAATACATATGAGATCCCCATATCAATAAATCTTTTCCCTTTAAGAGCCATGTGATGAACACCCTGAACCGGCTCCTCAAAAAACTCCTCCAATTCGGAGATGTTTGGTTTAATAATAAGGGGCCGTGCTCTGAGGCCAATCTTAAGGGCATTACCCCTGGTATCGACAAGGGCGCGGGCTTTTTTACTGTGGCAAATATTAACCATTCTTGCGTAGATATCGGCATCAAATCCCGGAGGTATACTTCCGGAAAAACACCATACATCATCGCTTTTAACATAGCCGGAGACAAACTGAACAAACTCCTCCTGAATACGCACCGGCAGTGGCTCCGCAGAACAGTTGAGATGTGAGACACAGGAGCTCCTCTTTTCTGTCAACGAAACATTGATCCTTGCACTTCCGGGTATCTCCATAAAGAGTGGTTCAATGCCCAGATTAGAGAGAAATGATTTAAAGCGGCGAGTATCATTGTGCGGCATCAATGCAGCCACACAGACCTCCTCCCCAAGTGCCTTTATAACCCGTGCGACATTAATGCCTTTTCCGGCCGGAATAGTTCTGGAAGGGAGGTCAAGCAGTGTATCCCCCATCTCAAAATGATCAAATTTCAAGCACAGATCAACAGCAGGATTAAGCAAACTGCAAAAAATCACAACGCCCCCTCAACTCTTAGCAACTGGTACAGATAAGTCATTGCCCGTATCATCAATCCGGTCATAACAACGCTTGCGACAATTTGTGCGATTTTCAAAAACCTGAGCAATAACCTGGTATTTTGCATAAGATTTCATTCAGGATTAAAGATCCATAAGGTTTTGCCGGTATTGAGGCCAGGCTAATCGAATAATTTCAGAAAAGAGTTACCCTTAAAAAAACCAGAGATGGGAACGTATTCCACACTGTTTGTTTCCGGTTTTTACAGGCAGTGTATCCGGCCCCCGGAGCAACAATGGAAAATACAATCAGTATTGCAGAATTACACAATAAAAAGGCAAAACTGCGGTAAAACTGTATGAGATGAGTTTAGATTGAGGAATCACTCCTGCAGATCAACCGGAACAACCCCCTGCAAATTCATGTTACCCCTGGTTTTGGAGAAGTTTACATCGGGGTTCCTTTTGAGAGAGTCGAACATTGCACTGTCTTGTTGCGACAGAGCAGCAGTTACAGAATCGGTTGTGTGGTCGTTTACTGCCATACGGGCTCTGATAGAGAGGGCCTGATCACTATTTAGCCTGACATAGGTAATGGTTGCAAATCCAATGACAAGGAGTAACATTGATACAGCAGCCTTTTTTGCAACCAGTGAGAAAAGAGGAGTTGTGGTGTACTGTTTTTTGCTGCTGGCGCATACTCTTTTGATCTCTGAACTGATAGCGTCTGAGGGGATTTCACCAAGGAGTTCTGGGGTGAAGAGGTTTTTTTTATCGCTCAGGTAGCTGTCCAGTTCAGTTACACACTCTTTGCACTCATTGAGATGCGACTCAAACTCTGCACGATTCAAGTTATCCAGTTCTTCTGAAGCATACAACAGTCCTAACTCTTGCCATTTACTGCACACCATCGATCCCCCTTTTTTTCAATTCTTTCCTGATATTCTTCAAAGCCAGGCGCATTCGCCCCAAGGCTGTGTTAATCGGACAATCCATGATCTCTGCAATCTCCTTGAATGGCACCCCGCCAAGTTCTCTAAGCAGAAAGACCTCTCTTTGCAATGGATCCAGAGTCTCCACCGCCTGGTTTATAATATCACGCAAGCCCTGATTGGAGAGCTGTTGATCGGGAGGTTCAAGTTTAGATCCAACCGACCCGCCGGTGTCCTCTTTGTGGTCTGTTTCCACTTTTGCATGGCGAAAGTAATCGATTGTTCTTTTATGAGCGATACCAAAAAGCCAGCTCAAGAAACTTCTGTTACGATCGAATTGCCCGGCATTTCTCAGAGCAGCAAAGAAGGTCTCCTGAAGGAGGTCCTCTGCAATCTCGCGATCGCCGGTCATACGAACCAAAAAACCGAACACCCGGTTTTTGTACTTGTCATAGAGCTGAGCGAACCCTCTTGGATCGCCCCCCAACCAAAGATCAAACAGTTTCTGGTCATCACTTGTTTGTTGCTGCATAAGTAATACGAGTTCCCGAATCCGATATTGTTTTAAGTTTAATTTCTTCTCTTTTTTTTTCACCGAAAAAACGCTTTTCCTGAAAAATAGGGCCTGCATTTATTTAAACGCAAATGCCGGGCCTTTTAAAATACATCTGTTTATAACCTCTTCACAGTTAAAAAAAAGAGAGCAGAGAGATACCCCTCCCCGCACTCCTGATTGGTGGACCTTACAGCCCGCTTTATCCTGCGTCGGCAGCGTTGCTCAACTCCTCCACAAGCGCCTCATTTCCAGGGTCGATCTCCCCTGCCTTCTTGAGAAACTCACGATACTTTTTGTCATCATTTCGGGATTTGTAATAGCGTGCAAGTCCAATATATGCAGGGACATAGTCTGGATCGGCCCTGATTGCCCTGTTGAAGAAGGTATCAGCCCACCGTGGCCTCTGCAGCTCCAGGTGAGTTTCTCCCCGCTGATACAACGATGGTGCATACTGAGGATATATCATGTCAATCTCTTCGTAGGTATCAAGAGCTTCTTCATGGTAGCCCTGAAGCCTTTGAACCTGTGCCTTAAGCATTAAGGCATCGATATTATCAAATTCCACCTCCAGAATATTCATCAGGATCTCCTGTGCCTTGCTCAGATTTTCATCATTAACAAGCATTTTTGCATACATCAGCAGATAGGTATTGTCCTGCTCCAACTCAACCAACTGCTCGATTTCCTGGTGTGCCAGATCTATTTTTCCGGCCTGATCATAAAGCTCAAAAAGCCTGAATCGTATATCGGTGTTGGTTTGGTCCACCGCTTTTGCCCGTACCAGCAACTCTGTAGCCTCCCCGAGGCGTTTGGTCTTAACATACCCCTCGGCCAGCAGTGTCATGATTCCGGGATCATCGGGTGAGAAGGCGTTTGCTATTTCAAGACTTATCAGCGCCTCATTTACCTCTCCCATGCCCATAAGTACAATACCGATTCTTCTGTTGGCCTCAATACTCTGTGGATCAAACTGCACATATCTGTTGTACGCCTCCAGTTCTTTGTCGGTATCCCCAAGGCTTCCGTGTATACGCGCCATCTCAAGCCACACTTGTGGCAAGGAATCGGCCACAGCGATACTACGCTGGAGCAGCGGCAACGCCTTGGAAGCAGTCTCTTGATTATCTGAATAGAGAAGCCCTAAACGCAGAACGTTTCTGATATCGTCAGGATAACTCTTCATGTTTTTTTCATACTGTACGACAGCAGCTTTTTTATCTGATTGCTCAAGAAGATATGCAGCTCTATAGGCAGCATCAGGATCATCTGTGCCGGCGACAGCAATATACTGAAGGTAGGCCTGTGCGGCACCCTTTTGATCATTTTTCTGTTCGTAGGATAGGGCCAGCATTCTAAGAACGTCTCTTTTTTCAGGCGCTTTGAGCTCTTTTCTACCCTTTATGCTCTCCACTATCTCCACACTTCTGACATAATCCCCTGATTTAAAGAGTGCATTTGCATAGATAACAAAGAGGTTTGTATTGTCGGCCTGTTGAACAATTGGCCCAAGATAGGTTATCACCTCCTCATACTCACTGCTCTCATGGGCAAATTTCCCCACTTTGCGGGCGATCTCCTGGTCATCCGGTTTTCTGTCCAGATATCTTTTGTATGCCCTCATGGCATCCTCTGCTCGTTGCTGTTTGGCGTAGATGTCGCCCAACTTTCGATACTCCTGCTGCGCATCAGGATTCATCATAACAGCCTGTTCATAAGAGATAATGGCACCTCCCAGATCGCCACTTGCAACCTGGCTTTCCCCAAGAGCGGTGAGGGCATCGGTGTTTGTAGGGTCCATTGTGAGAGCCTGGCTGTACATTTTTATAGCATCCTGATGCTCGCCTCTTCTCTGATAGATCATACCAAGAGTAGTATAGGTTCCAAAATCAGCATCACCGGAATTAATCACCAGAGTAAGGGCCTTGATCACTTCACCATGCTCGCCCCGTGCGATGACAATTTCCGCATACCTTTGGTAGAACCCCCTAATGTTAGGATCTATGGCGATTGCTTCTCTGTATGCCTCAAGAGCGCAGTCGTAGGCCCCCACCTCATAGAGCGCATCACCAAGATCCCTGTGCGCCTCAGCCTCCTGGGGCGCAATGGCGATATACTTTCTCATCGCTTCGATTGCCTCTTTATACATCTGCCTGGCATGTGAGATCTCGAAAATCCTTTTAAAAACATGTTGGTTATTTGGTGTAAGTAAAGCAAGATCATTGTACATTTCCAGTGCAGTTTCGAAGTCATTTTTTGAATCTGCATACAATGCCAGACGAAGGCGACTGTGCGCATCAGACTGATCGACTTGAGTGATTTTTCTGTCCACCTTGGCCAGTTTGTCTCTGAGATTATTATGTCTATAACAGTTGGCTAGATTTTGAAGAAACTCAATATTGCCTGGCTCCCTTTCAACCATAACCTTAAAATGGGGCAGGGCAGCAGAGAAGTTGTCTTTTCGATAAAGAACCTCAGCTATGATTTTTCTTGCTTGCCAGGCATCTTCATTAAGACTGAGCGCCATTTCAGCAGCAGCAGCAGCCGTGGCAAGATTTGCAGCTCTAAAAGCAGCGATGGCCAAGCCCTCAGAGGCAGCTGCGCTTGGGGTGAGTGTATTGCTCGTTTGGAAATGCTCCATCGCCTCGTGGTAACGCCCTGATTCCAGATTATACTGTCCAAGGGCAAGGAAAACTGACGGGTCATTTGGATCCAGAGCAATCATGGTCTCATAGGTCTCTTTTGCCTTTTCAGACATATTGTTTTTCTCATACAGGTCTGCAAGACGGGCATAGGCCTCAATATTTCTGTCATCACGTTCAATTGCATCTACAAGAAACCATATTGCGTCAACGCTATTGCCCATGGCCTGACTTACATCTGCAAGATGGAAATAGATTGCAGGTACAACAGCTCCGTCTTTATCTGCCTGCACAATGAATGTAAAGTGAGCGAGCGCAGCATCATGCTCCTTATTTTGAAAATCAGCCAAGCCCACTTTTTCCCGCGCCAGGAGAGCCTTTTTTGAGGTATCCTGACCGAAACTGCTCACTGCAGTCCTGTAGGCTGCTTCTGCTCCCCCGGCATCACCGATTCTCTTTTTTGCTACAGCCCAGTGGTAGTGATCAGAAGCGGTCATCATGGATTCGTCTACTTTTTCAAAGTTTTCAGCCGCAGCCTTGAAATCACCCAAGCTCAAATGTGCATGAGCACTAAGCAACGCAGCTTCCGAAACATTCGTTGCACTCTCCAGCGCTTTATACAGATAGACAAGAGCACTGTCCGGGACACCCGTTTGCAGATAGGATTTACCCACCCTGAAATTCATCTCACCGCTCTTTTGCTGCTGCAGGGCGACTTTAAGAAGCGGAACAGCCCTCACGTAATCACCTTCTTTGTAGTAGAGATTTCCAAGTTCCCTGTTTACAACAACATCATCGGGCTCCCTTGCAATCACCTGCTCAAGAGCACTTTTTACTTCCGAAACTTTGTTGAGCTCTATTGCAGCGGTTACCAATATCCTGCTTGCCTCATAAGTGACTTGCTGTTGGAGTGCACTCTGGGACATATTGAACGCATTTTGAAACTGATTGAGCCTGTTATAAATTGTAGCAGCACCCATTAACGAGTGGTAATCATTTGGGTTGATACGCCATGAGACAAGATAACTTGCCAGCGCCTTCTCAACCATACCAAGTTGATCATTGGCCTGTGCAATCTGAACCCAAATTTCGGGTGTTCGCTGTGGTGGAGGAATATTGCTATCGACATAATTGAGCGCCTCTTCATACTTGGCCTCAGCCATAAGCTGCTCAAATGCGGCGTCCGCAAAAAGCATAGCAGGCATAATCACCATCAATAAAAGAACCAGGGTCCTTGTAATGATTGTATTGTCTTTGAAAAACATAGCTGTTTACCTCCTTTAAGAGTCAGAATCCTATTACATAAGGTGATCTGGTTGAAATGTTCCGGTTATTTAAGCGTTTCAAATACGAGATATTCTTTTAATATGCTTATTCACCCCTGCAAACTGCAAGAGAAGGGTAATAGTACACCTCCTCTTTTGATATAAACATTTACATTCAACAACTTACACCATCCTTTTTCTCACCATTTTTCCCGCTGTTGAGTCGCTGCGCTGGCGCCCCATTTCAAGATTGAATGCGCCCCAGTCAAAAAGGGGCCCTGGATCAGTTTTCACCTCTTTTCTTAACCCCATCCTCACCGCCTCTTCACCTGCTACATCACTATGGCCAAGGTAGTTCATTTTTTTTCCTGCTGCTGATTCAAGACAGCCGCATAGTGCAGTAAGTGCTCTGTACTGTGCCCCGGTATATCCCGAGTCGTGCGTGGCCAGAAGCTCAATTCCCACCGAGAAATCGTTTACCCCGGTTCGTCTGTCGGGCGCAGGCATGATGCTTCCTCCGCAATGCCAAGCTTTTTTCTCCACAGGAACCAGTCCAAACACCTTACCCCTTCGGTTTATCAGAAAATGACTGCTTACCCCATATTCACAAAAAACACTCATTACCGCACCGAACCCAAACCTGTTTTTAACCCCTTTGTTCACAGCACTTATGTAGTGAATAACCACTGTATCAAAAGCACCACCAGCCCTTTCATCCCATAAGTGCCTCTTACCTGCAGAGCGGATTTTCTGCCCCAGGGTGGTTTCACCCGTAATTATGGAATTATGTTGATCCAAAAAACAATCATTAATTATCACTGTAATTTGTCACTTTCATAGAGTTATAGTAAACAGCTATTAAAACGCAGTACTGTCATGGTGGACTCTTTTTTCAAAACCAGTTGAATGATACCAGTAAATTACCTAATTTCAGATTATGAATCAAAACAGAGAAGCAGTTCTTATCACCGGAGCATCAAAACGTATTGGACTTGCCCTTGCCACAGAGTGTCTCGCAATGGGCTTCAGTGCGGTTATCCATTACCGAACAAGCGCCGAGCCAGCCCAAACGGAATTTAAAGAGAGAGAGGATGTCTTCTTTTTACAGCAGGAGCTATGTGAATTACCCCAACGACTTATCGAGCGCGCCGGTGAACTTCCCGTTACACTCAGGGGCCTGATAAACAACGCATCAGTTTTTACAGAAGGTAACCTTGCGGATTCGGACCACTTCGAGCAGATTATCTCTACCAATGTAACCGTTCCGGTAAAGCTGGCAGGTTGTTTTGCACAAAAAGTTACTGAGGGATGGATCGTAAACATCACCGATGCCCACATTGAGGGGATAAACAGACGGTACCAGAATTACAGAATCAGTAAGAAACTGCTCAACGATATCACCTTGCAAATGGCACATCTTTTTGCTCCCGCAATACGGGTCAATGCCATTGCACCCGGAGCAATTCTTCCCGCAGCTCAGGAGACTCACTCAGAATTTCAGGCACTCACAGAGAAGATTCCGTTAAAGAGAAGCGGTAGTGTTGATGACCTACGAAGGACACTACGGTTTTTGGTGGAAAATGAGTATGTGACCGGAGAGATTATCAGGGTTGATGGGGGATGGCATTTGGGGAAGGTCTGAGATTTTTTGGCCGATCTCACACAATTTGACCCCTGAATCTCATTTAATTTGCCCCCCCCTGTCTCACACAATTTGACCAGGCAATCTCATTTAATTTGACCAGGCAATCTCATTTAATTTGACCAGGCAATCTCATTTAATTTGACCACCCAATCTCATTTAATTTGACCACCCAATCTCATTTAATTTGACCACCCAATCTCATTTAATT
>SKJJ01000001.1 GCA_007115975.1 Chitinispirillum sp. | reverse complement strand
TTCGGCATTGGAATTAGCAGGGACTCCAGTCGGCCTACGGCCTCCTTCCATCCCTGCTAATTCCAGTTCACTTTCATGCTTTTGTGCTATCATGTATCCTTCCTTTTTCGCCCTTCTAAAGCTACTTATAATTTAATACATGATTTATGTCTCATTAATATAGTCAGAGAGGGCTAACCGGTATTTAGCAGAGTTAAAAGGGATCTCTCGCAGCATTCCGAATCAGGAGATATTGATAAATACCTTATCTCTTCAGGAAGCAAAAGATAGTTCAGCAATTGAAAACATCATTACTACCCATGATGATCTTTTCCGGGAAGAGCTGTTTCCCGAGTAGGCTAATAATACTTCCGCCAAAGAGGTAGGAAGCTATGTTGCTGCTTTGAAAACTGGTTTTGAACTGGTAAAAAATGATGGGCATTTAACAAACAAGCACATCCTTTCTGTTCAGGAAGTCTTGGAAAGAAATCGTGCGGGTTTCAGAAAATTACCCGGAACCGAATTAAAGAACAACCAGAATGGCCAAATTATTTATTCACCTCCCCAGAATCACTGTGAAATTGTCGGGTATATGGGGAATCTTGAAAGCTTCATTAATAATGATGATTTAAGTACTTTAGATCCACTTATAAAAGTAGCGATTATTTCACCATCAATTTGAAAGCATTCATCCGTTCTATGATGGGAATGGCCGTACCGGAAGGATTCTTAATGTGCTTTACCTGCTTGCTAAAAAGTTGTTAGACATTCCTGTGCTCTATTTAAGCCGGTATATTGTAAATAATAAGGCTGATTACTATCGCAATCTTCAGAATGTGAGAGACATTGGAGAATGGGAACCATGGGTGCTTTACGTGCTCGAAGGGATAGAGACAACGTCCCGACAGACAATTTCTATCGTTTCAAAGTATAAATAATGCTGTATTTAGCTACAAACATGGTATCCGTGACAGATTTAAGTTCTACAGCCAGGATTTAATAAATAATTTGTTTTTTCATCCCTACACGAAAATCGAATTCATTCAGAATGCGTTGAGTGTCTCTCGCTTAACTGCTACAAAATATCTTGAAGCTCTTTGTAGCGAAGGGTATTTGCAAAAGGAAAAACTCGGCCGGTCAAATTACTACATTAATAAGGCATTGTTCAGCATATTAACTGAGACTCAACCAGAAGAGGCACCAAAGAAAGGGTAAAGCGAAGAAACGAATCGCTTTTTTGTGGCTCTTCCTTCAAAACTCTCATATGCAAAAAAATCATTTTCTCCCACAGAAATAACTATATTATATAAAGTAATCAAAAAAATGAATGTCGCTTCACTGTGTATAGTAAATTTATAAGGATAGAAATCGCAATAGATAGTTACCCAACCGGCATACCTCGTAGTGTCTTACTCTGCTAATTAAAAATTCAGAACAAACTCACCCGAGATAGGTACATACAGTAATAAACGGCCGGCAATATTAAATGGAGCAGTTTTATCACAAGCACTCCAGAAGAGAGTGCAGAAGGATAGTACATGAAGTTTTCCGAGTTTAATCTCGATCCGCAGATCATCAGTTCCCTGGAGAGTGCAGGGTATCAGGAGTGTATGGACGTACAGGCCAAGACACTTGAACACACTCTTGATGGTAAAGACATTTTAGTTCAGTCACAAACAGGAACCGGTAAGACCGCAGCTTTTCTGGTTTCCATTTTTGCACTCTTGCGTTCGGGGACTCTTAAGCACAGCAAAGCCATGATTATTGCGCCGACACGAGAGCTTGCGGTTCAGATTGAAGAAGAGGCACTGTTGCTGGGATACAATCTCAATTTTGGCATCTGTAGTTTTTACGGAGGCGTAGGGTATCGTCGTCAGGAAGATCATCTGGCAAAGGGGGTGGATATTCTGATTGGTACTCCGGGAAGAGTACTTGATTTCAAGAATTCCAGACGTATAAACTTTAAAGAGATTGGAATATTCGTTATCGATGAAGCGGATCGGCTCTTTGATATGGGTTTTCTACCGGACATTATCAATATGCTTAGAAGTTTGCCTCCCTCCAGCGAACGTCAAACCATGCTTTTCAGTGCTACTCTGAGCCCTGGAGTAAAAAAAATTGCCAGAGAGTACATGCATGATCCTGCAGAAGTAGAGATTGAATCAGAGCAGATGACCGTTGATGCAATCACTCAGGAGATCATTCATGTTTCAAACAGTGAAAAGATGAATTTGCTTTTGGGAATTCTCAAAAAAGAGAATCCCGCCAATGTCCTTATCTTTACCAATATGAAAGGTGAAGCACGGGTGGTCTCTGAAAGACTGCGCCATAACGGTTATACATGTGAATACCTCTCCGGTGATCTTCCTCAGGCAAAACGTTCACGCATTCTCGAGCAGGTTAAAAACGGAACAATAAAATATCTTGTAGCTACTGATGTGGCTGCCAGGGGCATTCATATCGATGATCTGGAACTGGTGATAAACTATGATATTCCCGAACACTGTGAGAACTATGTTCATCGAATAGGCCGTACAGCCAGAGCGGGGAAAACCGGGAAAGCCATATCTCTCGCTTGTGAAGATTACGTGCACGGTCTTAAACTTATCGAGGAATTCACGAAAGCAAAGATACCGGTTGTTTTCGCCGATTCTGATATGTATATAGAGGATTCAAGTGCCGGTATAAAGTTTCATCGAACAGATCGTGGCTCAGGTGACAGAAACGCCAACAGACGCTCCTCTTCCGGTGGCGGCGCAGGCAGAAGTGGCCCTCGCAGCGGGCAACGACAATCCCAACGTGGTACGGGTTCAAATCAGGGTCGCCCACAAGGACAAAGCAGATCTAAACAGTCTTACGGTAAAAATGGCGGAAGAGCAAATCCGAATCGGTCCACATCCAGTTCAAAAACCCGGAGCCAAAACTCTTCAAATACTCCACAACCACGTACGGTGAAGATACCCATACAGGCGACTTCGGTTCCGACGGCTGAGAAGAAGGTGTCGTGGTTTAAGAAGGTGGTAGGGAAGGTGTTGAATCGGTGAATTTTTTACAGGAGAACGCATGGTTATTATTAGCCATGGTGCTTTTCTTTTGTAACTACTGTGTGAACGGATTGTTTTCTGGGCTGGTTGTGAAAGACGGAATGATCAATAAAAATGATCAGTAACTCTAAGGTGCTTATCCGTAAGTGTGAACTGATAGGTGAACAGCTTCCGGTCTGACATAGAGTTTCAATTGCAAAAACAGAGCTAAAGACAATTAAGAGGACTGGCATTATGTCGATACTTGATGGGAATACACTGGAACTTCACTACAGCTTTGATAATGATATCTGTACCATGGATGCTTTTGTGCAGAACCGATGCGAGTATGAATTTTTAGGCGTTCTCAAGGAAGTGGTATCTATTATTGGCACTCGTGTCACAATCGAGACAGAGGCATCGGCTGATGGTAGTGTGCGCAAATGGTTTAAAATTATTGGAAAAGAGAAGAGTGATATTGCCATTATCACCAGAGCATGTGTAGCAGCCCTGGCAACAGGTGTTTTTGTCACGCCCATTACGACTTCAATGCCAGCGGTCACCCAAAAAGTTCTCGAGAAGATATTTGAAGATCCGGAGTTCAGGGAGCTTGCAAAGCGAAATAATGATCTCGAAGAGCTTCGGACCAAGATAATTGGTAAAAGTGAGGAGCTAAACCACAACAGTGTAATCAAAAGAAAAAAGTCGAACTTCTATGCAGCGCTGAAAAAATATCCAAGAGTCCGGAAGGTCTCTTTTGCAATAGTTGATGAAGACAAAAACCCTTTTGGGGATGAGAATTCTTTAGAACCCGATAATTTCCAAGAACACATTCTGGTCAGGGATGATTTGGAACCGACGGTAGTTGATGCAACTATTGAGATCATATCGCCTGTTCTTAAAGAGAGAAACCTTAAGTGGGTGGGTATTCATAATAAAAAGAGTATCTCGTTTAGAATGAAATCGGAAGAGTTCAGGAAACTGGTGCAGGAGGGTGATGTTCAGTTCAGGAACGGAACAACGATCGACTGTACACTTGAGATACGGAAAAAGATTGACAACGAGGGTGTAGAGAAGATTGTCGCCTATGAGGTAGTCAGAGTCAACAGCTTTTATGATGACAATAATCCTGCAACGAAAATACCCGATAACGGCTCATCTCCAAAGAAAAAGAATAACGAACCGTCCAATTTACAACTGGATCTCTTTGCCAGTTTGGTGTAGGGGTCTTATGGGTAAAAAGGAATGTTTCAATTCTGAGAGTTTTTTTCGAATTACTATTTAGTTCCTGTTCAGAATAACTCTGTTTCCGTCATACCCGAGTTGTGTTGTCACTGCCGTTCAGAATGGTAAGGTGGCAGTGCTATCGCACATCTTTTTATGATTTTTGCCATTTCCTGCCTCCGCAGGAATGACGGATCATTCTTCCATGTCTATTCTGAACAGAAACTATTTAGCTCATATTTGCTTTTTATTGTTTTACCTCAAAAATCCCTCATGTATATTGTTTTTACTTCTTGAAATCACATAATCTCACAGCGCGTTTTTTTAATTTCCATTCTCAATCATAACCACGAAGACTTAGGCCTGCATCTAATGGGGCTGTCCTGCAGTAGAATGCAGGACACACAGGTTTAAACGAGGTACACTGAAAACAGCCACTGGTTTTTAACAAAGGATCAGACTATCATGATGGCAGCCAGAATTACCGATATGACAGCACACGCCGGATCGATCACAGGACCGGGATGTCCCACTGTACTTATAGGGAAACTTCCCGCAGCGCGAATGGGTGATATGCATATGTGCCCGATGGTGACACCGGGGACACCTCCGGTTCCCCACGGGGGAGGACCTATTGTTGACGGTTGCCCCACTGTT
>SKJJ01000099.1 GCA_007115975.1 Chitinispirillum sp. | reverse complement strand
GTCTTCGGCAGGCGCCCAAATTCATACTCTTAATTCAGTCCGCGCAGCGTTATAAACGTGGCACCGAGTGAAGCGAGCATGGAGGAGAACCGGTGCCGTCCTCGGCAGGCGCCCAGATTCTTACTCTTAATTCAGTCCGCGCAGCGCTATAAACGTGGCACCGAGTGAAGCGAGCATGAAGGAGAACCGGTGCCGTCTTCGGCAGGCGCCCAAAACAAAAAAGACCTTTTAAGAGGTTGTACTGCTGGGTTAGGAGAGGGATGGAACATTTGGCTTTGTGCCGTTACTCTTTTTCACAGATTTTCAGATAAATGAAAAACCGAGTGCCCACAAAAAATACCACTGAGCAAAATGAAGATAGAGGTGATAGGGACTTTTGGGGTGCGCCATATGACTGAACGCGAGAAAGATCAAAACCCGATACCCCAACGGAAGCCTATTTCAAATGATTTGGTGTGGCATGGGTGTGGTGTTAACACCGAAGCCCTAATCCCAAAGGGATGTTCCATTTTTAACCCAGCGTTTTAACGCGGGTAGCGCTGTGGCACTCTCCCCCACGTGAGCACCGGCCTCCACACCGGTCTCCGCGCGGGTAGCGCTGCGTATCCTGTCATCTCCTACTCCCCCCCCCGGCAGCAATCGTTCATTGGCGAGCAGCGCTTACCATAGGGGTACATCTTGCTAAAGATAAAGAGTGGATTTTCTCTGCACAAATATACTATCTTTTCTTCTGGTAAAAAGTATCAGAACAACACGCTAATTCTTCAGGAATTACAAACGCTTGCCCGACGTGGTTTAAATCGGATATGACAGACCAGATAATGTAGTAGTGAAGTGGGCTAATGGGCATAGGAGTGTACTTTTACCTATAGATGCATGCGTTATGGATATAGATTAAAATGGTGCAATGTGCTGTAAGTGGTTGTGGTACAGTGCTGTTGGCAGAGTAATAAATGGTCTGTATGTAATGTGATAAGTTCTTCAGGTAGTAGCTATTTAATGGAAAAAAGGGATTAAAATGAGATTTTTACAAGTGGTCGCAGCCATGGTTGTATCGTTCAGTCTCCTGGGTTTGTCTCAGGACATTAGCCAAAACACACCCATACCGCAAAGTGCTATTGATGCCCTGAATAGTGGTCAGTACACCGATGCTCAAATAGCCGAGGCTGCACAACAGTATCAGCAAAACGGAGAGGTCACCATTTCAGAAGAAAATCAGAGTGATACCGACAATGATCACACTGAGAGGTCATCAGAAGAGAGCGAAGAGGAAACTGATGACCAGGCAGGCGGTAAGGGGGGAAGGATATATCGGCCCAGGTTTTCAATAGAGAACTATCTCGACCGCAGCAAAACACTCCCCTTCGATCACACCTATGGCAGGAGTGTGTTCAAGGAGTTCTCAAGGCCCGGTGTCGCTTTCGAGACACCCGACAACTACATCTTGATTCCCGGTGATGAAGTTATCCTGCGGTTCTGGGGGAGCTACACGCTGGATAAGAGAACCACTGTCAGTCCCGATGGATACATCTATTTCGACCCGATCAGAAAACAGCAGCATGTCACCGGCATGACCTACGGCGCACTGAAAGCAATAGTGGGTGATATTGTTGAGAGTAAGATAGGTGTTGATGGTGAAGTGCGGGTTATCTCCAACAGAAAGATTAAAATCAATGTGGCAGGAGAGGCAAAGAATCCCGGTTCGATCTCTGTGCCGCCATTTTATAATTTCTGGCAGACGCTGATGGTCAGCGGCGGGCCATCCTCTATGGGCTCAATCAGGAATATAGCTCTTGTACGGCAGGGGGAGGTGGTCAACAAAATCGACATTTACGCCTTTCTCCAGAGCGGAGAGTGGCCGGATGTGGGGATGCGGGAAAATGATCTGCTCTTCTTTTCCAGAAGAGGTGCTGTTGCAGGGGTGGGAGATTTTGTAAACAGGCCTGGGGTTTATGAACTCACCGCTGAAGAGACGCTTAAAGAGCTTGTTTCCCATGCCGGCGGACTCAGCACCTCAGAGCTGTCATCGGTAATTCATGTTGACCGGCTTATACCCCTTCAGCAGATAAGACAGGATGGCCCCACAAGAACCACCCTCGATATATCTCTTGTTGGTGAAAACTGGGAAACTGTCTCCATCAACAATCTTGATCTTTTATACTCAAAACCCAAATCGGCACGCTACGAGAATGACGTAACCATAACGGGTAACGGGGTTTTTGTACCTGGACGGTATGCCATTGGTGCTGAGATAAGAACTCTTAAGGATCTTGTGGATAAAGCAGGGGGGCTTACCCCCGGACACTATACAAGAGCAGAAATAGTGCGCCCAACAACCACCGGAACCCGCTCTGTTGCAATGGATCTGAGCAGCACCGCTGAACTTGCACAATTCCAACTGATTGCAGGTGATGTCGTTAAAACATATCACGAAACACAGTTTATAAGCCTTACAAATGTCAGGTCAACCGGATTCTTCCGGGAGACCATACAAGTTCCCTTTTCAGAGACCATAAGTCTGTTGTCTCTAATTCAGCGCAGCAAGGGGATACGTGAGGGCGCTCTCGATTATGTGCTGGTAATAAAAACCGACCTCTACGGAAATGTCTCATACAATAAGTACGACATCTCCGACTCTGTTATGCTGCAATCGGTACTGCTTGATCCAAGGGATCAAGTCATGGCGTTTGATTATCGTGACTTCAACCATGTCCCTCCTGTTACTGTTCTGGCCCTTGGCAGAGAGCCGCTGAAAATCAACTACTCCGACCAGCTCACTATGGACATAATTATTCATAAGCTTAAAGGGCTCGACTATTTTCTGGATAAGGATAGAGTTGAGATCCTCACTCCTCTTCTTTCTGATTTCAACAAAATCAGTGCTGCCAAAACTGTTGAACTGAGCGCCCAAAATCTTGAGGATGTTTCTCTCATAAGTGCCGGTGCTATTGTCTCTTTCAGAGGTGATCCCCGAAAGAGTCCCCCTAAAATAGTTACACTTTCAGGAGCTTTCCAATCACCTGGAAGTTATGGTTTAACGAGAAGAGACGAGACCCTTAGCAGCATAATTAAAAGAAGCGGGGGACTTCACCCAGGCGCAAATCCCCACTCAATAAAAGTTATCAGAAGAGGTGGGCAGGATACTGTTGGAATCTCTCCCAGAAGGGTCAATCCGCTGAGACTGCGCAACGATTGGATTGTAGCAGATGGCGACAGGATACATGTACAACAGGATATGTCGTATGTCAGAGTGCAGGGTGCTGTTTTTGATCCCAGCCTTGTCCCTTACGATCAGTCATTTTCCTGGAGAGATTATATTAATCGCGGAGCAGGAGGAGCACTGGACACTGCCGATATGAGAAAAACATTCATTAGATATCCAAACGGCACTACTGTAAGGGCAAGAAGAAACTGGATTTCAAATGCCGATGTGGTTTCTGGCTCCACTATTATTGTGCCGATTAAACCCTATATAGAACCTAAAGAGGAAAAAAGCAAGATAGATTCTGAAGACATATTACGATTTCTTACCGTTATCTCCACAGCCGCTTCGACACTGCTTACACTCATTATCGTGGCCGATAGAATATGAAAAGAGCCCTCAGTCAACTGGCGACTATCGTTCGCCAAGGGAAAAACCAGCTATGCTCTGACAGCTGCACTGTATGTCTCCGCGTGCAGGCTAAAATCTATCGTGGTTTTATACCCCTTTAATCAAGTTACTGTTGCCATTCAATCCTGTAGTAAACTATCTTTTCTGGACAAAATGGAAATTGCAACCACACCTGTCCTTCATGATTTCACCCGCGTACCTCCCATTGGCAGAGACAAATGAATCAAAAAATAACTTCCACTACAGATAAAATCCCCGATTGTAATCAAGCTGCTCAGTGCTTTCATACTGTTGCCAGTAATGATTCAGACGAAATATCTCTCATAGAGATTATTCTTATCTTGGAGGGATAAATATGTTATAGCAGCTTGTACTGTTCTGGCTGCTGTTGCGGGGATATTCTATGCCCTAAATGCCCCTCAAGTGTTCTCGTCAAGTTCCCGCTTTATCACCAAAACCGGACGCGGTTCATCCGGCGGGGGAATGAGCCTGCTTGCATCCCTTGCCGGGGTACATGCCCTCAAGGGGCAATGTAGACCCTTCCGAGTACCTCGATCAAATTATCCAGGATCAGAAGTTTATCTCCTCCCTATACGAAAGGAAATGGTTCTTGAAGGGCGATTCTCTTCCTCTTGTCCAGATCTTTGAGATTGAACCGGATACGACCGTTTTTAATTGGTAGCATAAATTCTACATGGATAAGAACAGAAAGGTCAGAGACGGTAAAGTGATCTCCATCAGCAGGGATGAAAGAACCCGGATTCTAACCATCTCCTCCAATGCCCCGGACCCTCAGCTCGCATTTGATTTCAACACCTTCACACTCGATTTTGTAAGCGATTATATCTGCAATTCCCTGCAAACCCAGGAAAGAGAGAAAAAACTCTTTGTTGAAGAGAGAATTGGAGAGGTCAAAAAGGACCTCGCTCACTCAGAAAATGCTCTCGCACGTTTCAGAGAACGAAATATACTGAGCAGATCACCTCAGGTTGAGCTGGAAGAGGGACGCCTCAGAAGGCAGGTCATGCTCAATCAGGAAGTCTATCTGCAGCTACAGAAACAGTATGAGATGGCAAGGATTGAGTAGCTGGATGATCAGACGCTGGTGCAGGTGGTGAGAAGTCCGGAGGTGCCGGTGAGGAGGAGTAGGCCGAAGAGAGCTATGTTAGTAATAATTTTTTGTGGCCATTCTGGTTTAACTGTGGATAGCAGTTAGAAAATTGTGTGTTGTACTATCTGTCATAAACATAATCCGTAAAGCAAAATGTCTCTCATCTTTAAACCCTCTTGTTCTTCGTAAAAG
>SKJJ01000198.1 GCA_007115975.1 Chitinispirillum sp. | reverse complement strand
TGAGGAGTGAGGTGAGGAGTGAGGAGTGAGATGAAATGATCATACCTGATCTTCCCAAAGAGTTTTCTCACCCCGTGTGTGTGGGTGTCGGCGCATTCGGATCGGTGTACAGGGTAAAACAATCTGCGCTTGACCGATTGGTTGCAGTGAAAATTATCAAAGAAACTGATGCCGTGGTGAGGGGTAAGTTGCTCAGAGAGGCGCGTATACAGGCAAGAATTGATGCTAAATGTATTCCGCAGGTCTATGATGCCTTTGAGTGGAAGAGGAAAAATGTTTTTATCGTGATGCAGTGGATAAAGGGGGTATCGCTTAGTAAACTGCTTGAAACGGATCTTTCAACTCCAGAACGGTTCAGTATAGCTGAAGCCTTTCTCACGTCTCTGGCAGAGCTTCACTCCCTTAATTTCGCTCATCGTGATCTTAAACCCGACAACATACTGCTTTCCTGTTGCGGGAAGGCATTTTTGGTGGATTTCGGATTTACCAAAGATGTGCTTAATGGTGACATTTCCCTCTCAATGAATATAAAGGGCACACCAGCTTATATGGCCCCGGAGTTGTGGGCTAATGGTGGTGGTGATATGGACCATGTCAGGGCTGATCTGTTTTCTGCAGGAAGGATTCTGGCACAGATTATTGGCGATCCCCACAGCGATCTGCTTGATATGTTCATGAAGCAGGATCCGCGAAAACGCCCCGAGCATGGTGCTGCGGCACTGTGTCTCTGGAAAGAGAGGGTAAAAGAGTTCAATCTCGATACGTCCTGGAGGGAGCGGGTAGTTGAGCTTGCCAACAGCCATATTTCCCGGCGGCTGCTCTTTTCGGCAAAACAGTTAATGTATAATGGACGATTCAACGAGGGCTACCTTCATCTTGTGGAGTGCCTTGAATTTGATTCTGAAAACCGTGAAGCGCTTGATGCGATACATGATTTTTCCAGGGTAAAGAAAAATCACCGCTTTAAATACCTGGTGTCAAGAATAGCTTCCGTGCTGGTGGTTGTTTTTTTTCTGATACTCTCTTTTATTGCAGGCAAGCGCAGTTCAGGGTCAATTGCGAGTATAGATGTTGGTTTCAGGAAGGATAGAGACAGGATGGTCTTTTTGGATAAAAAAAACCACCCCTCCGCATCAGCACGGGAAATGGTGGAGTTTGAGTTGATGGATACACATTTGGATAACTCATTTTCGGCAAAAGTTGTATTTATCTCTGATAGGCAGGGGTATACAGTTAGAATCGGGGACAAGAGCATTCGGGATCAAAAGCAGTTAAGGCGGGGGGTTGAGATCGAACATGGCACTCACCAAATAACTGTTTATGATTCTGAAAACCGGATGGTACGCAACAAAAGCGTTGAAGTGTTACCGTTTCAGACAAGACATGTAAGAATTCCATAGGTTATAAAAAGAGATGGTGAAAAATGCCTCCTAAATTAGTAGAAAAGAAGACAGGAACGGTATATCCGTTATCGGGCAGGGTTGTGACTGTTGGCTCGTTAAAGGATTGTCATATAAGATTGAAGGGCAAAAAAAACGAGCAGTTCAGTGCTCATCTGCTCTTTTCAAAGGGGTCTTATTTACTGCAAAAACTTGATGCTGAAATGAATATCGAGATAAACGGGGCTGCTCTTGATTTTGAAAAGAAGCTTGAGCACGGGGATCAGATCTGTTTTGGGAACCAGCAGTTTTCTTTTCAGGAGTTTGACAGCCAGACCGTGCTTCAGGAAATCGGCTCTCATATCGGGGAGCCAGTGGTGGAGTTAATAGGAAGTATTGTCTCTCTGCTCAACGATAAAAAAGAGGACCTTTTCAATGATCTGGTTTCAAGTATCTCCAGGTTGTTGCACTGTGATGCGGCCCGGCTTGTTGGCGAGGTTTCTGAGGGGAAGATGAAAACGGTTGCCAAGTATCCTCAAAATTCTGGGTTGGATCGGTTTTCCAACAGGGCAATTGACTGGGCCAGGGAGTCGGGAAAAACTGTTTTGTCACACGATGAGGAGTGGGATGATGATAAAAGCCAAAATTCTCTTGAGAGAAACATGATCGCTTCGGTTATGTGTGCTCCACTTTTCATAAATGATAAGGTGCTTGGTTTTCTCTATCTTGACCGATTAAAGGACAATCTGCCGTTTTCAGAAAAAGACAGGGTGTTTTGTGATCTGCTGATACCGCTCTTTTCTGAAATACTATCCAACTTTCAGGAGAAAAGAAGGCAGAAAGAGACTATTGAGCGACTGCAGAAGGTATCCCTTGGGGCATCGGGCAATATTATCCATGAGTGTAATGAGATGTTTGAAATAATCGAGATGGCAAAAAAACAGGCGCGTACCGATAGTTGCGTTTTGGTTACGGGGGAAACCGGGACCGGTAAGGAGCTCATGGCCAAGTTGATTCACGAACATTCCATCAGGGCCGGGAAAAACTACAAAGTGATCAATTGCGGAGCCATACCGGAAAATTTGATAGAATCGGAACTTTTTGGGCATGAAAAGGGTGCATTTACCGGCGCCTCCCAGAGAAGAGCCGGGTTATTCGAATCTGCTGATGGTGGTACTGTTGTACTTGATGAGATCGGGGAGTTGCCGTTGCAGCTGCAGGTTAAACTGCTGAGAGTCCTGCAGGAATCGGAAATTGTCAGAGTGGGTGGAACTGAAACAAAAAGGGTTGATGTTCGTGTTGTAGCGATAACCAATAAGGATCTTGAAGAAGAGGTGCGGGAGAAGCGATTCAGGCAGGACCTTTTCTTCAGGTTGAATGTGCTCAGTATTCATCTGCCCCCACTGCGGGAGAGGGGAGCAGATGTGGTGCTTCTCTCTGAATTTTTCAACAATAAGTACTCACTCCAATTTGGGATACCGGTAAAGACTATAAGTGTGACTGCAAAAAATACCCTTATCGCTCATCAATGGCCGGGTAATATAAGGGAGCTTGAAAATGTGCTACAGAAAGCTATTCTGCTCTCAGGTGATACCAGAATAGAGAAGGAGCATCTGGTGTTTTCCACCATTCAAAAGAGTGTTCAGCCACAATCACAATTCGGTACGTTACGGGAGGCGCGCAATAGTGCTGAAAAAAAAGCGATCGTCAATGCCTGTACAAAAAGCAGGGGTAATGTCACTCTGGCAGCACGGCTTCTTGATATCGACCGTAAATGGCTGATGAAAAAGATGCAGGAATTTGAGATTCGTGCTGATGAATTCAGGGTCTGAGAACCGCCTGACCGTGAAGCAGGAGCGCTGGTACGCTCACCGGGACAGTTGACCGCGCGAATTCCGGGGGGGGCTTTGGAGGGGGTAAAGATGCTCAGGATGGCCTTAACGCAACACCTGTGCCCCTTCGACCAGTGTGGCCACAACTACGGATTTATTATCCCCAAAAAATTATGGTGTGGCAGTATTTTACACTTTCAAATCAAAAAAAATAGCCGAGGTCTTATGAAGTCATTCACCATTGCACTGATCCAGAACATCCCTGATTACGATACGGATAAATCCATAAACAGAGCATTTGAGATGGTGGAGGAGGCGGCTCGGTGCGGTGCTGCATTGGTCTCTCTTCCCGAGATGTTTTACCACCCTTTTGAGCTCGATAGGCTCAGTGTGCTGGCAGAGTATGAAGAGGTGCTTAAAGTGAGGTTTTCAGAGGTGGCGCGGAAGCATTCAATCTATCTTTGCACTGGTTCATTTGTGTGTCGTGGCGATGAGGGTGCATTGTATAATCGCAGCTTTACTTATGCTCCGGACGGGTCGTTGCTGTATCAGTACAGCAAGTGTCATCTTTTTGATGTAGCACTGGGGAAAATGCAGGTCAAGGAGTCTGCACTGTTTGCCGGGGGAGCGGAGATTGGGAGTGTTGATACCGACATAGGACGTCTGTCAACACTGATATGCTACGATATTCGGTTCCCCGAAATTGCTAGAAAAGTAGCGTTGCAGGGCACTGAGGTGCTGATTGTCCCTGCTGTCTTCAATCAGGTAACGGGCCCGGTTCACTGGGAGCTGTTCATGCGGTGCCGTGCGGTGGAGAATCAGCTTTTTTTGGCAGCGGTTTCGCAGGGGAAAAACAGTAAGAGTGCGTATCAGTCCTACGGGCATTCCATGGTGGTAACCCCCTGGGGAGAAATCCTGGCACAAGCCGGGGAAGGGGAGGAGATTATATATGCCCATATCGATAAAAAAATTCTAGAGGAGACGAGGCGTCGATTACCACTTTTAGAGAATAGAAGAACCGATATTTACAACTGAGAAAGGAGAAATGAGATGAAACTGTACCGATTGAGCAGGGGTAAAATGGTTGCCGGGATATGTGCAGGGATCGCCGATTTATACAAATTTGATGTTACACTGGTGCGGCTTGCGGCTGTTTTTATCACCGTTATTACCGGTGTCTGGCCCGGAGTGATAACCTATCTTGTGGGGTGGTACCTGATGCCTGAGTATGAGAGTGCCCCGAGTGAAGAGGAGAAGGTGGGGGATAATAAAGACAAATAATATGAGTAAGAATCTGGGCGCCCCCCGCGGACGGCACCGGTTCTCCTTCCGGGCTCGTCGTACCTCCTGGTGCCACGTTTTCAGCGCTGCGCGGACTTCGCTTTTGAAGGGCACTGGACAATCGTAATTGTCCACCTGCAGAAAAACTAATAATGGGATTAGGTAAGAATTTGGGCGCCTGCCGCGGACGGCACCGGTTCTCCTCCATGCTCGCTTCACTCGGTGCCACGTTTATAGCGCTGCGAGGACTCCGCTTTTTGAGGGCACTGGACAATCGGAATTGTCCACATTCCGTCCCACCTGGCGCGTTTTGCTCAGCCGGTTTTTTTTATGGGCGCTGGTTTTTTTATTCTCCTAAAAATCTTTGGGACAGAGTAACAGCACAAAACCAAATATTACATTCCTCTCCTAACCCGGCACTCCCGCTGGTGGTCCCCCC
>SKJJ01000171.1 GCA_007115975.1 Chitinispirillum sp. | reverse complement strand
GCAATCGCACTTGCAGACAGAGGAAGCAGAGTTCTTCTGGTCAGCACCGATCCGGCATCCAATCTTGATGAAGTTCTGGGGGTTACACTTCCAAACACTCCCATCTCCGTCCCCACTGTCGAACGTCTCTTTGCCATGAACATCGACCCGGAGGAAGCGGCACATCAGTACCGGGAAAAGATGGTGGCACCCTATCGGGGAGTACTTCCTGAGGCATCCATCAGAAGCATCGAAGAGCAGCTCTCGGGTGGTTGCACCGTAGAAATTGCCGCTTTTGATGAGTTTTCAAAACTCGTTGGTGATTCAAAAATCACAGAACCGTTCGACCATATCATTCTGGATACAGCCCCCACAGGCCACACCTTGCGGCTTCTTGAGCTTCCGTCAGCCTGGAGTAACTATATCGACACAAACACGGGTGGGACTTCATGCCTTGGCCCCTTGTCCGGATTAAAGGAACAGCACAAACTCTACTCTGCAACAGTGAAGATGCTTTCCGATGAGCTCATGACAACGATCATCCTTGTTGCCAGACCGGAAAAATCAGCCCTTACCGAGGCAAACAGGACAAGAAATGAACTTCTCACCCTTGACATTTCAAATCATCACCTTGCCCTTAATGGCTGTTTTACTTCTCAGTCCAAGAACGATCCGGTTGCGGAGGCATTTCAGAAACGTTCTCAGGAAGCAATCGATTCAATGCCCGAAGGGATTTCTGCCATACCATCGAGTAAGACAGCTCTTTTCCCGTTTGGTCTTTCGGGAATCGACCGGTTGAGGTCAATGTTTACCGGCGATACAAAAATACAAACAGCCAAAGAGCTTGAGAAGTTCATACTGCCGGTCGCATTTACCGATGATACAATTGGGCAGTATGTAGATGAAATAGAAAAAGAAGGCAGAGGAGTGATCATGACAATGGGTAAGGGCGGGGTCGGTAAAACCTCGGTAGCATCTGCGATTGCCCTTAAATTGGCCCAAAAAGGTCACAAGGTACATCTCTCCACAACCGATCCGGCAGCTCATCTTGATCTGACACTCGCTGAGAGTGTGCAGGGGCTCAGTGTCGGGCGTATCGATGCCCAAAAGGAGGTTAAGGAGTACGCAAAGGAGGTAATGGCCACTGCCGGTGAGGGGCTTGATGAACAGGGCAGAAAGCTTCTTGAAGAGGATCTTCGGTCTCCCTGCACCGAAGAGATCGCCATTTTCAAGGCTTTTGCACGAGAGGTAGATAGGGGAAGTGATGGTTTTGTGGTGCTTGACACCGCTCCAACCGGCCACACACTTCTTCTCCTTGATGCTGCAGAGTCGTATCATCGCGAAGTCACAAGAACAATGAGCGATCTGCCAGAATCGGTCAAAACGCTTCTGCCCCGTCTGAGAGATCCGTCATTTACCAGAGTGTTCATTGTAACGCTCCCTGAGGCAACACCTGTTCATGAGGCTTCAAAATTGCAGCAAGACCTCAGTCGGGCAGGCATAAAGCCCTATGCATGGATTGTAAACGCAAGTCTCAGCCCTCTTACTATCACCGATCCGGTACTGGTTGGTAAAAAGAGTGAAGAGTCGCGCTATATAAATGAGATCAGGGATTCTTACAGTAACCGGTTTGCAATCATTCCCTGGATCGAAGAAAACGGCAACTATGAGGAGTGGTTAAGTACCATAATCGAATCAGAAAAGGTGATAGCACAATGACCGATAATTTCAGCATGGAACAATTTACAAACATCACAAAGGCACTTTCGGACCCTCATCGTGTCAGAGCTCTTGTGGCACTTAATCATGGAGAGCTCTGCGCCTGTCAGGTCATTGAGCTTTTGGGTCTTGCACCCTCTACAGTGTCGAAGCATATGTCAATTCTCAAGGCTGCTGGTCTCGTTCGGTCGAGAAAAGATGGCCGGTGGATTCATTACAGCATAGTCGATGAGGAAAAATGTGGCAGGATGGTCTGGGAATTTGTTCAAAACACTATCTCTTTTCTCCGCCTGGATGAGACGATCCAAGCGGACTCCGAAAAGATGAAGGGTATTTTAGAACTGGGGCTTGAGGCCCTTTGCAAAAAACAAAAATCCGTTATCGAATGATTTTTTCAATTTAACACAATACAAATGAATTTGTGATACTATGAAAAAACTGAAGATGTTATTTCTTTGTACAGCCAACTCCTGCCGCAGCCAAATGGCACAGGGGCTGACTCGTCATCTCAGGGGAGATGTCTGGGAGATCTTTTCTGCTGGCATCGAACCGGGGAAACTTGACCCCGTAGCGGTTGAAGTGTTAGCCGAAATCGGAATCGACATATCTGATCAATACTCAAAGCATGTTAATGATTTTAAAGAAAAGAATTTTGACTATGTGATGACCGTTTGTGATAGAGCAAAAGAAAAATGTCCCAAATACACTGGCTCAGAACCAAATCTGCATTTCGGATTTGACGATCCTTCTTCAAGCACATTCAATGCTTCTCATGATGAAAAGCTTAAGGTGTACAGAAGGGTCAGAGATCTAATGTACGATGTTATTGTGGACACCCTTGATAGCCTGATAGAAACCTCTAACCATAAAAAGGATGCATTATAATGAGCAAACTGAAAATTCTTTTTCTCTGCACCGGTAACTCCTGTCGTTCACAAATGGCCGAAGGATGGGCACATTACCTTAAAAGCGACCTGATCGAACCCTATTCTGCAGGTGTAGAGATTCACGGTATGAACAAAAACGCTGTAAAGGTCATGGCAGAAGCCGGAATTGACATTACAGGCCAGCATTCCAAACATGTGAAAGAACTCAGCGATGTCGCTTTTGACTATGTCGTAACTGTCTGCGACAATGCAAATGAAACCTGCCCGGTTTTTCCTGGTAAAGTGAAACGATTTCATATCAGTTTTGATGATCCGCCCAGACTTGCAAAGGATGCCAAAAGTGAAGAAGAAGCACTTTCCCATTACAGGCGTGTTCGTGATGACATAAAGGAATTTGTGAGTAAACTCCCAGATAACCTGAATTGAGGAGGAATTATGTTCGGCAGAGTGATAGTTGCTACAGATCTCTCGGACGCATCGTTTGAAGTTCTCAAAGTTGTACCTCAACTTAAACTATATGGTGCTCAGGAAATCCTTCTTTTGCAGTGCCTCACTCTCCAGGAGACCGCTTCAACAGCTCTCTCCTATTCCACCGATCATCTCGAAAAAATCCTGAACAGACAGATGGAGATTCTGCAGTCTGAAGGGCTTTCGGTTGAAACCAGAAATGTTGTGGGACACCCCAGAAAAGAGGTTAATCGCTTAGCTTCTGAAGAGGAATATTCGCTTATTGTCGTTGGCTCTCAGGGACATTCAATTACCCGTGAAGCAATTCTGGGAGGCGAAGCCTATGGTATCATACACAATGCACGAAAGCCTGTACTTCTGGTTCCGGTTCACAAGGCAGAGGAAAGTGACAAGTGCAAACTGGTAGCAGAGGCAACGATTACTAAAAACGTACTGTTTCCTACCGACTTTTCGGCAAATGCCGATTCTGCCTTTACTTTTCTGGAAACCATTGCTCCTGCAATGCAGAATGTTACTCTTTTTCACGTTCAGGATAAAGCCCGCATTGAAAAACGTCTTGAGCATCGTCTCGAAGAGTTCAATGAAATAGACAAGGGACGATTGGAAAGCATGAAAAATGTCTTAATGCAAAAAAGTAACATTCAGATCGATACCGATCTGCGCTACGGTTTTCCAGCTGCAGAGATACTGCATTTTACAAGAGAAAAATGTATCGATTTTGTGGTTATGGCAAGTCAGGGCCGAGGCTTCCTGGGTGAGCTTTTTTGGGGAAGTGTTAGTCACAAAGTCGCCCGTTCTTCTGATGTTCCGGTGTTGCTGATCCCTTCAAGGGAGTTATAACACAACTATCGAAAATTTTTATTTGAAATCACTTTTTCAACAATCATTCAAGAAGGAATTGGACTTATGGAAGAGAAAAAGGCTGCAGGGATAAGTTTTTTTGAAAAGTACCTGACATTATGGGTTGCACTGTGTATGGTTGTCGGGGTTTTGATAGGGGTATACACTCCCGGGATACCTGCTCTTTTAGCCCGGTTTGAGTATGCAAATGTTTCCATACCCATTGCCTTCCTTATATGGCTTATGATCTATCCGATGATGATGAAGGTGGATTTTTCCAGTATTAAAAATGTGGGAAAAAACCCCAAAGGACTCTATCTGACATGGGTTGTGAACTGGCTGATAAAACCATTTTCAATGTACGCTATAGCATGGTTTTTCTTTTTTGTTGTTTTCCGCAGATTCATACCTGAAGACCTGGCTAACAGTTATCTTGCGGGTGCCATACTGCTTGGTGCTGCACCCTGCACGGCAATGGTTTTTGTCTGGAGTCACCTTACTAAAGGAAACCCAGCCTACACTGTTGTTCAGGTTGCCACAAACAACCTTATTCTGCTCGTAGCATTCACCCCTGTTGTTGGGATACTGCTTGGTATCGGCGGAATCTCCATCCCCTGGAACACGCTTCTTCTATCGGTGGCGCTCTTTGTCGTTATCCCTCTCTCTGCCGGAATTATAACCAGATCAACTGTTATCAAGAGAAAGGGCGAAGAGTACTTTACAACCAAATTTGTCCCCAAATTCAATAACGTTACTATCGGGGGGTTACTTCTCACACTGGTCCTTATTTTTTCTTTTCAGGGTGATGTGATTATTAACAACCCGCTCCATATCCTTTTAATTGCTGTGCCGCTGACAATTCAGACTTTCTTTATCTTCTTTATAGCCTACTTTATTGCTAGAAAAATACGACTCCATCACAACGTGGCAGCTCCTGCCGGTTTGATCGGAGCATCAAACTTCTTTGAACTTGCCGTAGCGGTGGCGATATCACTTTTTGGCCCCGCTTCCCCTGCTGCACTTGCCACAATAGTTGGGGTTTTAGTTGAGGTGCCGGTTATGCTGTTTCTTGTAAGAGTTGCCAACAAAACCACACACTGGTTTCCTGTAAGAGCGGCAGAACCTCAGGCTCTTCAAACTGAGGGTGAAGAAGTCGTTAAGCAGAATAATCAGGGTCGCCCGAGATAAACATTGAAACAGTAGTGAGCAAGCTGCTGTTTCACTTATAAAAAGGTTACATAGCAAAGCTCCCCGAGTAGCAGGTCCGCCTGCTGTATCGAGGGGAGATTAGATACACTAAAGCATCCTGATCTCTGGTAGGGACCGCTCCCCTCGATACGCCAGCATCGGAATGCTGGCACTCGGGGACCGGGGACCAGACTGTCATTTGGTTATAAAATAGGCGAACCTGATTATTCCCCATCCCCTCCCCTAAAAAAATTTGCATCACCCAAAGTATTTGGTTATATTTCCAAATAGCCAACTTTAATCAGAGAGAAAAAATGCCGTCCAATTCAATGAGCAAATACGAAGCAAGAGCCGCCATCATTAAAGCCATGGCTCACCCCACACGTCTGTTTATTATAGAGAAACTCTCCCAAAAAACCCATTGTGTGTGTGAGTTAAAGGAGTTGATCGATGCCGATACCTCAACTGTTTCAAAACACCTCTCTGTGCTCAAAAATGCAGGCATCGTTTCAGATCAAAAGAAAGGGCTTCAGGTCTATTACTCACTTAAGGCCCCATGCATACTGAATTTTATCGGATGTATCGAATCGGTCATCAATGACAGAATAAATGAACAGATCGCACAACTGCAATCGACTTCTTCACCCGAAAAATCCCCTGCAACAAAATAAAGGACAGGTATGAACTGGAAAAATGAGTTTAAACCACTATTAATCATTGTTACAGTATTTCTTGGTCTGTTTTTTCTGCCCATAGGCGTTCCCCGTTTTGACAACGCGATTTATGAATCTCTGGCTCTTGTCAGGTGGTATGCCCGTGAGCATGTTCTGCTGTGCCTCATTCCGGCATTCTTTATAGCAGGAGCAATTGGTGTCTTTATAAGCCAGGCATCAGTGATGAAGTACCTTGGAGCAGGGGCAAACAAATTTCTTGCCTATGGAGTTGCTTCTGTTTCGGGGACTGTTTTGGCTGTCTGTTCATGCACGATTTTGCCGCTCTTTGCCGGAATCTACAAAATGGGAGCAGGGGTTGGTGCCGCAACAGCATTTCTTTATGCAGGTCCGGCGATAAACGTTCTTGCCATTGTGCTCACTGCACGGATACTCGGTCCCCAGATGGGCATCGCCAGAGCAATTGGAGCTGTCTTTTTCAGCATAATCATAGGATTACTGATGCATCTGATCTACCGCAAAGAGGAAGCAGCAAAAGTGGCCAATCAGGTTAATATGCCCCAGCCAGAAACGACCCGACCATTATGGAAGACCGCTGCTTACTTTTTTGTAATGGTTGCAATACTGGTATTTGCTAATTGGGGTAAGCCGATGCAGGATAGTGGTGTCTGGCACCTGCTACACAGTTACAAATGGATTGTGACATCAGTTTTTGGTGTCATTTTTGGAATCATTCTTACCGTATGGTTTAAAATGGCCTGGTGGAAACTCATTGCAGCAGCTGTCCCTGCTGCTTTGGTTTCTTTTTTTGCTCCGGGATTTATCTCAGCAGAATTTCAGCCAGTAGCAGCTTTTGCTGCAGCATCGATCGGCTTTTCTGCGGTAACAAGTACCGATAAGGGAGAAATCAGTGAATGGTTCTACACCTCCTGGGGGTTTGCAAAACAGATCCTGCCGCTTCTTCTGTTTGGCGTATTTGTAGCCGGTTTTCTTCTTGGAAGAGTCGGCAATGAAGGTATCATCCCATCGGAGTGGGTTTCAGCGGCTGTTGGTGGTAACTCTTTACGAGCTAATTTCTTTGCCTCCATTGCCGGAGCGTTCATGTATTTTGCAACGCTCACTGAAGTGCCGATTCTTCAGGGACTCATCGGTAATGGCATGGGTAACGGCCCTGCACTTGCACTGCTTCTGGCCGGTCCGGCACTCTCTTTACCAAGCATGCTTGTACTCTACGGCGTAATGGGTCTGAAAAAAACTGTTACATTCATTATATTAGTAATTATTATGGCTATGACTTCAGGAATGATCTACGGAAATCTGTTTGGATAATCTACTTTTAAAAAAAGTAAAAGGAGTAAAAAAATGAAAAAAATACAGGTGCTTGGGACTGGTTGTCCAAAATGCAAAAAGCTTGCAGAACTGGCTGATACAGCTGCTAAAAACAGTGGCATTGAGTATGAGCTAATCAAAGTAACCGACATTAATGAGATCATGGGGTTTGGTGTAATGATGACTCCAGCTCTTGCTGTTGATGGTGATGTAAAATGTACCGGAAAACTTCCGAGCATTGAAGAGATCGAGAAGATGATATCCTGAAATACGCATAACCGATGATTTGTAAAAACAGCAAAGCATGTTATAGTTTTCCATTTACATTTTTAGATAAGAAGGTACTATGGATGAAAGAAAAACCAACTCCGGCACAATATCTTTTATAGTGCTGATCACGATCATCTTTTCCTCTTTTTTTCTGACTTCATGCCAAAAAGTGACTGAAACATCTCATGTATCACAGTCTTCAGAGATCACAACCGATCCCCCATCTGAAGAGTCCCCTGAACCTGAAACAGAAATCATAACTGAAGATAGTGAATCTCAAGAGACTGAAACAGATGATCTCACTCCCCCGCCAGCCCCGGTTCCGGATAAAAAAGTTGATACAGAAACACATACCGCCGGGCAGGCAAAAAAAGAATCCAAAACAAAAACTACTGTCTACTACCTTCATACCTCCAGGCGATGCGGACCGTGTGGATACATACAGCACTACGCTGAGAGTGTTGTCAAGGAAGAGTTCAAAGATCAGGTTGATAATGGTCGTCTCAGTTTCAAGACAATCAATGTGGAGCATCCAGAGAACAGACATCTGGTAGAACACTATGGTCTGGTTTCCCAATCGGTTGTAGTGTCCAACAGTGAAAACGGTGAAGAGAAAGAGTGGGAAAACCTCGATCAGATCTGGCCTCTTTTACGCAACAGGGATCAGTTTCAACAGTATATCAAAGACAGTATCAATAAATTTCTGAAAGGTTAACTGAATGGAAGGCTATATTTTCGATATCGGCATGGCACTTTGGCTTGGTATTCTGACTTCAATTTCCCCCTGCCCGCTTGCAACCAATATCGCAGCTATATCTTTTGTGGCAAACAGAACTGACCGACCCAAAGCGGTACTCTGGGCAGGACTGCTTTATACTGCAGGGCGGACACTGGCATACATAGCTATTGGTGCCCTTGTTACCACAAGTCTCCTTTCGATTCCAGTTGTCTCAATGTTTTTGCAGCGAAACATGAACATGATACTTGGCCCGGTACTGCTATTGGCTGCACTTATACTCTTTGATGTAATCTCTTTTAACAAGAGCGGAGGCGGTGTATCTAAATCACTTCAGACGCGCATAGAAAAAAGCGGACTGTTTGGAGCCCTTTTCCTGGGGGCACTTTTTGCCCTTACCTTCTGCCCTATCTCTGCGGCACTGTTTTTTGGTACCCTGATACCTATCTCTGTCAATCACGGCTCAAGAATCATAATGCCCGCTCTTTATGGCATCGGCACAGCAATCCCTGTATTGGTTTTCTCAATTGTAATGACCGTGAGCCTTAAATCGATGGGCTCATTATTTAACAAACTCAGCGCAATAGAACTCTGGGTACGGCGTGTCACAGCAGGGGTGTTTGTAGGTGTTGGGATTTATCTGACGTTGTCACATACCTTTAAGCTAATCTGAGGCTCTGAAAATGAAAAAAGCTCCCTTTTCCCTAAAAAAAATAACAGCTCTACTGTTTTTGCTGTTTTTGTTATTCACAACAGCTCATTCTGAAGAATCTTCAAAAAAGTTAACGGTCCATTTTTTCGGAGCATCAACCTGTAGTGAGTGCAATGCGATAAAAACCAATCTTTTAAGACCACTTGATGAAAAGTATGAATCACTGGTAGTTAAAGATTACGATATCCTGGTAGAAAAGAACCTAAACACGTTGTTTCGATTTCAGGACCATTACAGCACTATGGGGGATGCAATCAGTCTTTTTGTAGCCGACACTTTTTTACTCGGCTATAACAATATCATGAAAAACGGTAAAACGGTCATCCTTGAGAAGATGGATCAGGCTGTTGATGAAGTGGTTTTGACGGAATCTGATGTTGACCATATTGAAGATCAATTCAGAAACATAAACTTCTGGTTTTTAACCCTCACCGGTTTGGCCGATGGAATTAATCCCTGCGCCATTGCAACCATGATTTTCCTTATCTCGTTTCTTACAACTCAAAAACTAAAATTCAAGCAGACCCTGATTGTTGGTCAGACCTACATATTGGCGGTTTTTCTGACCTATTTCGCCATAGGTTTTGGAACATTTAACGCACTAAGAGGCCTCGAAGAGATCCATATCGTTTCAAGTCTGATAAAATGGGCAGCAATTCTGCTTTGTACATTTGTAGCTGTACTCTCAATAAGAGACGGCATAGTATTCCACAAAACCAAAAACATCAAAGATATCAAACTGCAGCTATCAGATACTGTCAAGATGAAAATTCACGATATTATTAAAACCAAACTTACGGGAAAAAACCTTATCATCAGTGCTGCTATCACGGGATTTCTGGTTACCCTTTTTGAAACCATGTGTACATTTCAGACCTACCTTCCTGTCCTTACCGTGATGCAGAACCGTGGAACTCACAGGATACAGGTATTCTTCTACCTCCTGTACTACAATTTCCTCTTTATTGTACCTTTGCAGATCGTGATGATTGCAGCCTATAAAGGAATGACCTGGAACAGTCTTGCAAAAAGAACACAGAAAAACATGGTGGCGGTAAAATTTATAATAGCTTCTGTAATGATAGCCCTTGCCTATTATCTTTTCAGAGGCTAAACATAGTATATTAATGGTAAGAATATAGGCAGATTCAATTGATGGAGGCATAGAACATTATGCAATACAAAACTGTTATAGTATCAATCACCATAGTAATGCTGTTTCAAACAACTCTTTGGGCCAGACAGCTCTCGCAGCAGCAGGCGTTGCAAGATATCGCCAATTGCCAGAGCACCATCGAATTGGTATCGCTAAAACACGAGCATATCAGCGCTCTTATAGATCTGCTTCAACCCTCCGCGTGGAATGTGACAACAAAGGAGTTTGACTTTTTTGTGAGAGAAGTAAAGCTTGAGAGAGAACTATTAGATCAGCACATTCTGCAATTAGGTTCAAGGGGACACAACCTGAAAAACCAGGTCAAAGAGATTAAAGATGAGCACTGTCACCCCTGCCTGGCATCCAACATTCGCCATTTCTGCAGAAATGTCAATTTGGCCCATACAAACATGAGCAGAAATCTCGAAGAACTGTACCAGAACATACGGGAAAATGCGGGTGCTTTCAGCTCAAATATCATTAGCTACGCTCAAAGGCAGGTATCAACCGCTCAGGAACACTCTTCAGCGCAAGAGATTACACGTGCACAGGTGATGGTTGAGGAGGCAAAAGAGAAGGTGAATCAAAGAAAGCATCTGCTGGCTGTAGAACGTTGTTTTGAAATATTCCGTACTGTTCAGCCACTCTTGGCAACAGAATCAGAGGACTAGAGCTGGTTATCGTTTTTTTTAACTTAATGCAAAGGTGGTTACCGATGTTACAAAAGACAGCTTTGACACTGTTGTTTTCCCTTCTTGTAAGTTGTGTACACGGCGCTAACACCACAGACACGATCTCTTATGTGATCGAGCTTGACGCCTCTAACTACTCTGCAGTGATTGATTCGACAGAAACGGTCTTAATGATCGATTTTTATTCACCTGAATGTCCAGCCTGCAATAAAATGACCCCACTCATTGAATCCCTGGCCAAGGAATTTAAAGGCAGAGCAGTTATAGCTAAAGTAGATACCGATATCGATGATGACATATGGCCAAAATACTCCGTTCAGAGTCTGCCAACATTTGTATTTATAAAAAATGGAGAGGTCTACAGCCGTTTTGCTGGAGGACAGACCCTTGACGTGCTAAGAGAAGCAATTCAACATGGTCTCGATCAAGAATAACCATCTCTCACGATTGGGAGCTTCACTTACTATCGCGCTCACCCAAAATGTTTCTGAAACAACTGTTCGAGATGGACCTTTCTGAATGGTTTTTTCAGTTTGTCAGTAAATCCATACTGCTGCGGATCAGCCATCACCGGATCATCGCTGTAGCCACTTGAGACAAACACTACAACTTCTCTGTTCAACTCCCGTACCTTTTGTATTGCCTCGATACCCCCCATACCACCGGGTATAGTAAGATCCATTATTGCTGCAGTAAAAGGGGTACCAGTCTCCATGGCACCTTTTATACAATCGATAGCATCACTGCCGTTGGAGGCATATTTCACACTAAACCCCATTGATTTGAGCATCTCCCCCACCGCTTCACGGATGTAGTCTTCATCATCCATCACAAGCACCCACCCACTGCCCATGTATTGAGAAACAGGTTTGTTGAGTGTGCTCTTTTGGGGACTCTTCTCTGAGATGGGAAAATAGAGGTGAAAAACAGCACCTTTATCCGGTTCCGACTCAACCTCAACTTTCCCATCATGCTTTTTCATTATGGAATAAACTGTTGATAGACCAAGTCCGTTTCCTTTCTGCTTAGTCGTAAAGAACGGGTCAAAAAGCCTTGGCATAATGCTTGAAGGTATGCCTACGCCGGAATCAGCAAATGAAACATGAACATATTTGCCCTCTTTGAGACCCGGCAATTCCCCTTGTTGAATAAACCTGTTCTGTGCAGTCACAAGTATCCTACCCCCAAGAGGCATTGCCTGCACGGCGTTAATGCTTAGGTTGTCCACTACTTGTCCGATTTGATTTTCATCAAATTCACACAACCACAATTCCTCCTCTATATCAAATGAAGAGGTAACATTTGATCCGCTTAAGGCAAATCGTGTACACTCTTTGATAACCGGAGCAAGGGAGGATGTTTTCATTGACGGGACACCCCCTTTTGCAAAAGTTAAAAGCTGTTTGGTAAGATCATTTGCACGGGTAAATGTTTTAAGCGCTTTGTCAAGGTGTGAGGCTACAACACTCCCCGGTTCACACGCCTCCCTTGCCATATCAAGATAGCCAAAAATACCACCAAGGAGATTGTTGAAATCATGCGCAATCCCTCCTGCAAGTATCCCGATCGATTCAAGTTTGTCCGTCTGTTGAACACTCTCCTCCAATTTCTGTTTCTCCGTAACATCCCTGAAAACAAGCACAACCCCAATTATTTCCCCGCCTTTTTTGACAATAGGAGCACCGCTATCTGCAAGTATGATCTCCCGGCCATGCTTTGAAATCAGCATGGTGTGATTGGCAAGTTCGACAATTGTTCCTGTCTTAAGCACCTTCTCTACTGGGTTTTCACATCTTCTGCCGGTCATCTCGTTTACAATGTAAAACACCTCTGTCAGCGGTCGTCCGGAAGCCTCTTGCTGTGTCCATCCGGTAAGTTCTTCCGCGACGTTATTCATCATAACCACCCTGCCCTGGGTATCGGTTGTTATTACCCCATCCCCGATACTTTTAAGGGTGACTGAAAGCAGCTCTTTCTCTTTCTCCAGTGCCTGTTCTGCTTTTTTACGCTTGGTAATATCAACAAAAATGCAGGCAAACTGATCCGGTCCAGGCCTGTATGCTGTTACCTGAAAGTATTTGTCAAGATTTTTAGAGAAGTTCTCGAAAAATACCGGCTCACCAGTCAAAGCGACCCGACCATATTCTTCAATCCAAACCTTTTCTGTTCCCGGCAGAATCTCCAAGACAGTTTTGCCAATTACATCTTGAGCCTTTAGCCCAGTCATCTTTTCAAAAGCGGGGTTAACAGCAAGAAAACGATAATCTGCCGGTTCGCCAGTGTCATCACATATTATTTCATGCAATGCAAAACCGTCAATCATTTTCCTGAAAAGGGTTCGGTAATCCTTTTCCAGTTTATGAATTTCAGTTATGTCCCTGAAAATTAATACAACCCCGATAACTTTTCCTTTTTTATCGATAATTGGTGCACCACTGTCGGTGAGGATCATTTCACGCCCATCACGGGAAACCAGCATTGTATGATTGGTAAACTCTGCAACAGTACCCAATTGTAAAACTTGTTGGGCCGGATTTTCACATTTTTCCCTGGTGACCTCATCAACGATGTTAAATACCTCTGGGAGCGGTTTTTCAAATGCCTCTTTTTGACTCCATCCGGTAAGTTCTTCTGCTGTTTTATTGAGAGTAAGAACTCTGCTCTCAGTGTCGGTTGTAATGACTCCATCACCGATACTTCTGAGTGTAACCGAAAGTAACTCCTTTTCTGATGCCAGAGCATCTTCAATACGCTTGCGTTCATTGATGACCTCTGTGTATATAACAATTCCCCCAATAGTACCATCCTCCTCATACCATGGCCTGCACTCCCAGCGTGTCCAGTCAATGGATCCATCCTGGCGCTCAAAAGGATCATCATCTGCACTTATAACCTCTCCCCTTAAAGCTCTCTGGTGTACATCTCTCCACTTTTGAGGCAGATCAGGAAAGACTTCATAGTGGTGCTTTCCAATAACATCACTCTCTTGTACATTAAAATCTTTCAGGTACCGCTCACTTACGTATACGTAGTTTAAGTTGCGGTCATGAACTACAATCGCACTATTTGCATGGGAGATTACGTAGTCAAACAGATCATTTGAATGGCGGAGGTTTTGCTCATTCCGCCAGTGATCTGTTTCATCAATCATTATGCACTTTGTCTGTTTGAAACTACCATCACTGTTGTATATGATTTTACCATCAAACTGAATATGGCAAATTTTGTCGCTTTTATGTAACATTTGGATTTTTCGACGCACCTGCCCTTTTTCTTTAAATAGCGCAAAATCCTCGTTGAACGTTTGCCTGTATTCATCGGTCAAAAAATCACCAAAGCACCTGCCCATAACTTCCCCACGCTCATAACCCAGAATATCAAGCCAAACCTGATTAACCTCCCTGATAACACCGTCAGCGTCCAGGGACTGGTACCCAAAGGGCAGGGTTTCAAAAAAGGGTGCTTTTGGTGATTGGAAATATTGAGCGCTCTTCTCCCAGGGATCTTCAGCCGTTATTAACCCAACTATCTTTTCAGGTTTGCCATCATTATCACGCCTGAGAACTTTCGCACGGCACCGGAGAGCACGTGTACCACCGGTTTTGAGGTTAAACCGCAGCACGTCATCAAACAGTGTGCTTTGCTGATTTTCTTTAAAATCGTAGAGTTTGTCCAGGTCTTCACCTATCAGAAGTTTTTGCCATGAGTCGACACTTTCGGAGATGGCTTTTGTATCATACCCCAGCATACACCTCACTGAATCGCAGAAGGTTCCCTTCCCGGTTTTAACCTCCCAGTCCCAAAAACCATTGAGAAAATCACTGCCGGTTGTTTCTGGTAAATACGGTTTACAGTCTGACAAACACCCCTCCCTGTGCGGATGTGTGGGCCTCAAAAAGTGCACAAATAATATGCATATAGTAAAGAATGCTCTATTTGGAAATTAGTTAAAAAAACAGACAGTGTGGGAATTTATGTTGAAAAAAAAGTGTAACTGGAAATTCAGTTTTTGACAGTATGAATACAGTCTGCCGTGAGGCCCTCTTTTTTCCTGGTAAAAGAGAGCCACACCACCTGCCCTTCATCAAGGATTTTGTACCCTTGTTCTTTTATTGCCGCATGGTTCACCTTCACAAGGGAATTGTCCTCATGAAGACGAACAACTCCTCTGCCGTTAATATCATTGAACCATAACACAGTACCTTTTTGCATTCAGCCCAGAAGCATTGTAATGTTTTTGGTAAAGGGAGGATAGATAATGCCTTTTTCTGTCACAATAGCCTTTATCAGCTCTGCAGGAGTTACATCAAAGGCAGGATTAAAGACCTTGACCCCTTCAGAGACAGTTACTTTTCCGAAAAATGCAGCAACCTCTTCCCTGTTTCTCTGTTCAATTGGAATTTTTTCACCACTGTTAAGGGATAAATCGAAGGTACTTGACGGTGCAGCTACAAAAAAGGGTATATTGTGAGCTTTAGCAAGCAGAGCAACCCCGTAGGTTCCTATTTTATTGGCAGTATCACCATTTGCAGTGATTCGATCGGCACCAACAATTACAGCATCAACCAACCCTTGCGCCATGACAACTGCCGCCATATTGTCACAGATAACGGTTGTTTCAATTCCAGCTCTGCTGAGTTCAAAAGCGGTTATTCTTGCTCCCTGAAGCAGCGGTCTGGTTTCATCGGCAAATACTTTGAAAAAAACCCCCCGTTCCCGTGCTATATAAATCGGTGCCAGTGCCGTGCCGTATTCCGAAGTGGCAAGACCGCCGGCATTACAGTGAGTTAAAATGCTGCTTTTGTCTTTCAACAGCTCAAAGCCATTTTCTCCTATGGTACGACAGGTTTTTCTGTCCTCCTCCAGAATAGCCACAGCTTCATCGATCATGCGTTTTTTAATCTGTTCAACCGTACAATCGCAAGCCTCTTTTGCTACAAATTTTTTGACTCTTTCCAGTGCCCAGAAAAGATTCACCGCCGTTGGTCGTGATCCGGCCAGGTAATCAATGTTCTTTTCGAGCAGTGTTAAGAAATCATTCATACTCCCCTGGTCCGGAAAAGTCTTCATTGCAACACACAATCCAAATGCAGCAGCAATACCAATGGCAGGTGCTCCCCTGACCTTAAGTTGTTTTATCGCTTCATGCATCTGCTCCACTGTCTCGATTTGAAGATAGGACAGGTCTTCGGGTAACCGGGTTTGATCGATTATCGTTACTGTTTCGTTTTTCCAGTCGATTGTTTTGAGACGCTCCAATTGTAAACTCCTTCTGATCTTTCTAAACGTTGAAATAATAAAACACCCCACAGAAGTACTGAGGGGTGTAATGCTCTGGTTTAATCGAACAAAACCCTGGCTTCAGTCGCCTTTTTCGCTCTCCATACGAGCACTCTCAATCACTTTTTTGGCAACCTCATGGGGGACTACCTCATAATGTGAGAATGATTTTGAGTATACACCTCTTCCCTGAGTAAGAGACCTTAAGGAACCGGAATAGTTTTGAAGCTCAGATTCAGGGACTTTTGCATTGATCGTTTCCAGTTTACCAATCGGTTCCATCCCACCAATTTTTCCCCTGCGTGAGGAGAGATCGCCCATTATATCACCAGTGTAATCTTCCGGAATGGTAACTTTGAGATCGACAACCGGTTCAAGTAAAATGGGAGAAGCCATTTCAAAAGCCTTCTTAAAAACCTCTCTTCCGGCAATCTGAAATGCCACATCTTTTGAATCCACCGGATGCATCTTTCCGTCAACAAGCACCACCTTTACATCAACAATGGGATAACCAGCCAAAATACCCTCATTTAACTTGGCTTTAACACCCTTGTCCACACTGGGCCTGAGAGTCTGATCAATAACCCCTCCCACAATCTTGTCGACAAACTCATAACCGTCGCCCCTTGGCGCAGGCTCAAGATCAATAAAAACCCTTGCATATTGTCCGGCACCACCTGACTGCTTTTTATGTGTGTATTCAACATATTTTACCGGTTTTGTAATGGTTTCACGGTAGGAAATTTTGGGAGGTTTTTTCTCCACTTCTACTTTAAACCGCTTTTTCAACCCTTGGGTAATGATGTCTATATGCACATCACCCATAGCAGAAAGTATCGACTGATGGACATCGGAATGAAATTTATAGGTGAAACTGAGGTCCTCCTCCTGCAGTTTACCAAGCCCCATGGCGATCTTATCGTCATCACCTTTTTTCACCGCATTTATTGCAATGTTTACAAGAGGTTCTGGATATACCACAGGAGGTATGGTTGCCTTTGCACCTTTATCTGCAAGCGTATCGTTGGTATGGGTATCCTTTAGTTTAAGCAGCCCCCCGATATCACCTGTCGTAATTGCATCAGTTTCGGTACGTTCTTTACCCTTAAGGTAGTACATTGCACCCGGTTTTTCAGTGGAACCACGGCTGCTGTTACTGTATTCCTGCCCTGTTGCAATTTTGCCGCTGAAAACCCTGACAATATTCACCTCTCCAAGATGCTCCTCAGAGATAGTCTTGAAAACAAAAGCCAGAGTATCTTTGGAGTCTGAACACCCCCCACTCCTACTCTCCTCCCCTTCCATCACCTCAATTTCAGTTCTGGAAGCAGCACTTGGGGTAAGGTTTACGATTTTCCATAACAGTTGATCAACACCCATGTTTAGCAGTGCACTCCCTGCAAGTACCGGATAAATAGTACCCTCAGCCACTCCGTTAGCTAACCCGGTCCTTATCTCATCATCACTTAGCAGACCTTCTTCAAAGTACTTGTTCATCAGATCTTCATCTGATTCGGCAACCGACTCCATCAGTGCAAGACGAAGAGAGTCTGCAAGATCTTTAAGATCTGCAGGGATATCAACTTTTTTCCCTTTCCCGTTATCCTCACGGTCATATTCAAATGCTTCCTGTGTCACAAGGTCAACCACACCTTTAAAGTCACCGCCTTTACCGATAGGGATGGTAAGCGGTGCAATAGAACTGCCGTATGTTTCTTTCAAATCACCCAGGGTTTTTTCAAAATCTGCATTTTCTTTATCCATGCTGTTGATAAAAAATACTCTTGCAACTTTTACTTCATTCATATACCTTGAAACCAACTCTGTTCCAACCTGGATACCGTCGACGGCATCCACCATTAGAAGTGCGGTTTCAGCCACACGTAAAGCAGATCTTGCCTCACCAAGCAGATCAAGAAACCCCGGAGTATCAAGGAGATTTATTTTTATATCATTCCATTCACAAAATCCCATGTGTGTGGAAATGGTCATCTTCCGGTCTTTTTCATCTGAGCGATAATCGAAAATGCTGCTTGCATTGTCAACCTTACCCTGCTTGGCAACGGAACCTGATGTGTAGCATAACGCTTCCATCAAAGATGTTTTTCCTACGCCACCGTGAGAAAGAAGACAAACGTTGCGAATAGAACCCGCTTGGTACTTTTTCATGAAGCCTCCATTTTTTGTATGCTCAAAATTTAATGTAACCGGTACAGTTAGAAATTTTGAAAAAACGGTGTAAACTGTAATTTTCTAATATATAAACAGTATATATTATGATGCAACTAATCTTGATGAGAAAGATGGCGTTTTTTCGCCACTGAGGTGGTTGAGCGGTCTCGGGTGCAAAATGGTACTTTGTTTATGTCAATGTATCGTCTGAATTAAGCTTTAGATTAAATCCTAATAGTACAAAAAATCAGTGACTCATGAAATCGCCGAATGCTATCTTTTAACACAATTGTTCCATCTCAATTATTACGACTGAGATTATAACCAATGCCACCCAAAAACAGCAACGATATACCTTCTGGATCTATGAAAATACCTATTCAGAGCTCTTTTATTACCTCACTCTTCAAGCCCAAAGAAAAAGATCTTGAGATAAACTACAGCAAACGATTAAAAAAAGGTTGGAGAGTTGCTGCTAAAGATGGCAAACGGACTTTGACCGTCCCGGAGTACCTTCGTAACGCACCAGTGCAAATAACAGAAGCACTACACCAATGGGCCCTGCTCCCCCATTTTAAAAAAGAGAGAAAAAGCGGTGATTACCCGATGATAAAAAGGGAGCTTGAAAAAATAATCAGAGCCTATATTTGCCATATTTCACCGATACCCAAAGTCGGCACTGTAAACCCTACCTTGTATGAAAACCAAACAAGAGGTGTAAAATATGATTTGAAAGAGCTGTTTCAATCTGTCAACAACCAATACTTTCAGAACCGTTTAGAAGCCTCTCTGAGATGGGGGCAGCGGCACTCAAGGACCTCATACTATACAACTCGTCAGGACCCTGAAGGCCGCACATTCAACCTGATCACAATAGCCGGTGTGTACAATTCTGAGGTTATCCCCCGTTTTGTTATTGAGGGACTTATGTACCACGAAATGCTGCATATTGCCATACCTTCGTTTATAAAAAATGGCAGAAGAGTTGTTCACGGAACAGAGTTTAAGAGAGCGGAGAAGAGGTATGAGTATTACAATGAGTGGATAAGGTGGGAAAAACAAACTATGCCGGCTTTACTTGGTTCCGCGGCTATACAAAAAAAATTCAGCATGAGGCGCAGAAAAAAGTAGGGTTAAATTAGTCCTCAAAAGATCTTTGGGTAAAAAATGATCACCAATCACCGCTGTTTTTTTTTAATCGGGTCTGTTTCTGAATACTCCCGTCCCCCTCCCGAAGTATTCCTACTGAGGGCTGGCAGGGACCTGCTTCTTGCAACTAAATCAATATGTGCTTTAGCTTCTCCCCCCTATTCCATGGAAAACATCCTGAAGAGACAGCTAAAAAGGTTGCCCTAAGTCCAGGTGAATCTCCCACCTCCTTTCGCCATCTCTTTTGTCGAGCTTAAAACCTACATCGGTACGCACAACCATAAGTGGGGTATTGATTCTGAGTCCCGGTCCGGCACTCCAGCGCAGATCATCAATAAGACCATTAATCCCATCCATTTCATCAAGATCCCTCCACACATAACCGGCATCCAGAAACAGTGCGCCTTCAAACCACCCAAACAGCGGAAAACGGAAATCCATAACATTGGCAACCAGATAGAAATTGCCTGTAAAGGGGTCACCACTTGACTGCACAGCAAGATGATTTTCCTTGAAACCTCTGACCGAGCGGGCACCCCCGGAGACAAATTTTTCCTGAACAGGTACACCACTTTCCAAACTTCTTCCATAGGGGTGTACCCATCCACCCCGTAGTGCAGATGAGAAAAACAGCCTGGACCGGTAACTGTTATACAATCTTGCATCAAACTCGATTTTTAAAAACTGGTTGGAGCTGCGATCAAAGAGACCTGCCAGTTGATTTTGCAATAGCAGCAATGTTCCGTTTGTAGGATTAAACAGATCATTGCGTTTGTCATGACTAATACTCAATCCAATGCTCTGGGTAGGATTTGTTGGAATCTCAGAGGGCATATCCACATCTACGGGAGCTTTAACCCAACGAACATGTTCCCACTTGGCCCAGGTTTGAAACTGAAGATCAAAATCGGTACGGTGTCCCAGATCAAATCGCAATCCATTGAAAACACCTTGATAGATCTCCGGTTCATTGTATCGGTTGAAATAAGCTTTTGTGTCAAAAAACAACGGTATCTGGTATAACCAGGGAAATGAGTACACCGACTCTATCCCCTGTTTTTTTTGCGACAGTGCACCGGCAATACTTATCCGATGTCCTAACCGAAACAAATTGTGGTATGAACTAGTTGCCGATGCGCGAAACCCATCCTCTGTCCCATAGCCAACACCTGCCTGAACTCTAAGAAAATCCGCTTCGTTCACATTCACTGCTACCGCATAGTTGCTATCGGGTAGAAAGTATCTCTGCTCAGTGGTATCAGGTAACAGATACTGAATGTGAACAGTGCTTAAAAGGCCTGTCCTGTACAGTCTTCTTTCAGATCGGCGCAGAGCATCAATTATTAGCGTATCACCTTTATCAAACACAATTTCGCGATTAATCACTCTGTCCCGAAGACCACTGTGCCCTTTAATGTCAATTCTTTCAACGATAATCAAGGGTCCCTCAGTGATAGTATAAGTCACCTCTGCCAGATTTAAAGCTCTGTCATACCGTATATCAGCTTTCACAGAAACTTCAAGGTACCCTTTCTGTCCTAAAATCTGTTTCAGTTTCTGTATATCTCTGTTAACCGACGAGTTTCTCAACGGTGCACCTGCGACACTGTTGAGGTCATTCAATACCGAAGGATCAAGAATACCTTTATAGGATTTAAGAGAGACCTCTTCAATATGCGTACGTGCTCCCTCTTGGATTTCAATTTCGATTCTTACGGTGCCTCTGGCGGTGTCCACCTCAAGAGTTCTGCTGACATATACCTCTCGAAACCCTTCGTTTAGATATAATGACCGCAGGATTTCAATGTCGGAACGCAATCTGAAATCGGTAAATCGGATGCGGTTGAATGGCCATCGGGGAGTAAGCTCCATCACGCTCAAAAGTTCTCTTTTGCTAAAAAAATCGTTACCTGAAAATTGCACATCTCTTACCCGCAGCTCTGCCTGAAGCGGTATCACAATAGATACTACCATCAGAATACAGAGATACAGGCAGATCTGGATTTTTTTTGATGCTTTTTTCATAATACTACCTGCTGAATCTGAATATCAGGTCGATTCCATTATCCCCATGAGTGGTTGCCTGTCCCTCAAGATATATATTGGGCGTTAATCTGTAGTGAGCAGTCATTTTACCTTCGACAATATTCTCAAAGGGCGTCTCATAGGTAACCATCAGGCGGTTGGACAATCTTTTGGTAATACTAACCCGTGCCCCGGCATCCTCACCGCCCAGTATATCTCCGGTAATGTCGATCCGGTCAAGGCCCAGAAGCTGCTCCAGTCTCCTTGCACCAAATCCGGTCAGCTGCTGGGTAGCGAATACTCTTAGCCTGTCGCCGATATCAGAGCCAACAGAACCAAAAGTCTGCCCGAGAGTAAGTACACTTACAATATCAAGTTCATTTAAAAATGGTTCCGAAGAGAACCGTACTATGGGCTCCTCCAGAGTGCCGGTAACACTCATGTGTATAGTGTAAAGAGTACTGGCTTTTTCCAGGGAGTAGGCCAGGACGTCTGTTTGTGCCTTTAAATTCAGGTTGGGATTAAGCACGAGCGCATCTGCGTTGAAAAGGCCCCCTTCAGTTACCCGAAATCTTCTGTCAAGATAGAGCAGGTAGCCGTCAATAGCCTTTATCTCTCCTGCAATACCAGGCTCAGCCACATTCCCCCCCACAGTGATTCTTCCATCCAGATCGATTCTGCCGATATTCATATCTACCTTGAAATTATTGGCCAGATCAACATCCATTCTCAGCTGCATGGATTGAAGCAGCGGATCGGGCTCCCGCTCAATTCTACCACTAACCTGAATCTGTTGAATTAACTCGGTAACCCGTATATCTCGTATATAACGAGTTTGCCCCATGACGGCTTTGCCGGAAATCAGGTAACCACTTGCACGGTCGGTAATTCTGATGTCTGCTGATTCAATACCGACCTGTACAACTTCGGGAAGTTCAAACTCAAGATTATCTGCACGGACATTGAGATTCAGTCTGCGTAAACCATCGAGATCCCAATCCGTTGTCCCACTGCCCCGCAATCGGCCATTGCCCCATCTTGCCGCTAAACTTTGTACCTGTATCTGATTTTCTCTAAGCAATGCCTCGACATTTATCGACTCAATACGGGGGCTAATGTCCGGAAGATCGAGCCGGGCACCCTCAACCGATAAGGAACCGGTAACAAGCGGTCTGCCACCAAGCACATCCACACTGCCTCTGCTGCTGATCACTCCCTGTGTCAGTGCGTAATCGGGTAAAAAGGGAGAGAGCATGACAATGGGAAAATTCTCAACCACATACTCACCACTCAACCCCTTTTTTGTAAGAATCGAGTCGATTACATTATAGGGTATTCTGCAATTTGCACTCACGATCCCCTCATCCTGAAATTCAAAGCGTATAGAATCAATCTGCAGGGTATCGTATACCGAGTGCCCCATAACAACCGAACGCATGATCTTGCCCTGAGGAGTTGAGAGTTGCCCTGTTTTTACAGAGAAATTGATACGAGGCTGCTCAACAGAACCAACCAAGTCGGCCTCAACCTCTATTTGAGCGATTTCGATCTCTTCGGGATTGAACGTTACCTTGCCGCTGTGGAGATGCAAACTACCGGCTAAATCCCAGTCACCAGCGCTGTTATTCATATCCATGTCAAATCTCAGCGGCCCCTCAGCATCAATATCATCACCAAGAATGTTTCCAAGCCACGACAATTCCAGGGATTCACCTCCCACATTCACTTTTGAAGTCCGGCTTTTATCCAGGCTCCAGTTTCTTGCCGGAGAGAGTGCCAAACTACACAAAAAAGAGACATTCATTGCAGAAAAACGTTTTTCCGATAAACGGGCCTCACCACTGAGAAGAGAATCAGCGATAACAAAACGCCCCTCCACTCCCCCTAACCTTTTTCCATCCACCATTAACTCACTCAAATTAATGCCGAAAACAGCGTACGGATTACCCAGCGACCCCTCCAAAAAACCAGACGAGCTCATTTTACCGGAAAATTGATTTTCAAACTCCACCCAATCACCAGCAGAGGCGATATCGAAATCGGTCACCGAATAGTTTGCCTGAACCGAATCCTCTCTTATTCTTCCCACAAGTGCCAGACGACCACTCTCAACCCACTCTGATCCATCAAAAATCTCGATTCGTGAGCTGACAAATCCGGCCAAATCAGTGGTAATAGTAACCTCACCATTGCTGATAATCGATGAATTGTTGCTGGTAATCGTAAAATCGTGCCAACGAAGTGTGTCACCTGTAAGGGTGAGAGCCCCTGATGTAGTGTCAACGGAAAGTTGCTGGTGCTGCAGATCCCTGCCCTCTATTGAGGCGAATAGAGTGGGTTTAAGAAGCTCACCAGCAAACTGCGCATCGAATTCTACCGTCCCGGCAGCGCCCTCTATGGCAAAATAGGGAGAAATATGCCTCAGGTCAGCTAATCCAGACACCCGCGCACTGTCGATAAAAACGGCTCCGTTACTGATTTTTGCTGTTGCGTTCATATTCCTGGCAGAGCTGTTTCCCCAGGATAAGCTGTCACTGATAAGCTCAATTTCCAGATCAGGATTAAACAAATTGCCGCTGAGGGCTATAGCAGATGTAAGAGAACCCAGAACATTCTCACCAGTTAAATAACCAGAAATAAGATAAGGCTCTCTGAGATCTGCATACAACATCCCTGAAACAGCCTGGTTGTCAGGGTCAGCCACCACCCCTTTGCCACTGAGAGTATTGCCCCCGATAGAACCTGCAATCTCCCAGTCGGAATTATTGATGATGCCGTGCAGTTGCAGTGGATTTAGGGTCACCACTCCTCCCGTTATGGATGCAGACAGTTCCATTGAGTGAGGAATGTTTTCGATATTTGCACCACCGGCACTGATTGTAACACTCCCTGTCTCTCCGGGAAGATTGCGTTCTATGCCCAGCATGGTCTTAATCCTGATCATATCCAGATCATTCATTTGTGCTCTCATGGAGTATTTGCCAAAGGAAGGATTACTCATGAGGGAGTCGATATGTAACGAAGAGGTAAAATGCATCTGACCGAGAGGAGAATAGACACCAGACTCTACCTTTAAGAGATTTTGAGCCCCGTAGTGTCCTTTGAGACTTAGAGAGTCGATCTGATGTCCCTGGTAATGAACAGTGCCACCCCGCATTGTCAGATCAATCCGCGGTTCATCAAGCGTTCCACGCAAAGAGACTGTACCATCAAACCGTCCCCTGGCCTCAAGTTCCGGAACAGAGCGGTAAATGATTGGCAACGGGTCAAGTGTTGTTGCATACTCAGCAGATAGGTCCCAGTTACCATCAGGAAAATAAGCCACACGCCCGGCGCCCTCTATATGAGAACCTGAACCACTAACAGAAAACCGGTCCAGTTCCAGATACTCCCAGGTAACAATTCCACTGCCGGTAATGTTTTCCAGACTACCATTCCACCAGGGGCTTTCGTAGGCGGCTTTTGGCACCTTCAATGTAATGCTGAAAGAATCCAGCTGATGAAATTCGGCTTGTGCCGTTGCCCCCTGAAGAGTTGCATACATAGGAGCCATTCTGTATGCGGCATTAAAGGAATGGACAGTAACAGTACCGATCTGTGTATCCCATAAACCATGGCCATCTTCGGTGCTTTGATCGTTTTGGTGCTGAAGGATTGGTAACACCGGCAAAATAAATTCATCCTCCATAAAAACAGCATAAGCAGATAGACCATACACATCAACGGAGCGAACTATTATACGTTTTCTTAAAAGCGGCAGAAGGGAGTACCTGACAGTTAAGTGCTCAATATAGACAGAATCCCCGTACTGCTCACCCGTGGCACGGATACCGTACAGATCGATTCGCCTGAACAGATCAGCTTCAACCCGATCTACTGAAAATTCACCAACAAGCAGTTCATCAAGGCTCGATTCAGCAAACCGAAGCACCCGTTGCTGAACGGAGGGAAGCTGGAGCATATAGTAGGTGGTAAGGCTTAGAAACGCGGCGGACAAAAGAGTGATAGCAGCCCCGATCGTAGTCCAAATAACAAAACGCCTGGCCTTCATCAGCTCCCCGCCAACCAAAAGAATCTTCTGTTATTACTTGTATGCATTCTTAGGAGATTATCCTGTCTGCGGCAATTATTCATTTTGTGTGGAATAAGAGCCCTCATAGTATGGTGCAAATAGTATACCGGAGTTAATTGATTAGCATATAGTTAGAATAACCCATTCCCGTTATACCCGAGCTGCTTTATCGGGCATCCATCCTGGAAAAGTTGAACACAGGCGCTATTCCCTCTTCGCTGGAATGGCGGGGTTTTCTCCGATGATTAATTCGAAAAAAAACCAGGTAGCTACCGGCTCCAAAATGACCACCATTGTTATACTCATAAAATAATATAGTTGTCATATTATTCCTAAGTCCCAATGGTTTAACCAACTATAATACCGCAATGTTGCTTCCACCGGTAAACTCCCCGACGCACATACTATTTTGTTTTGCAGTGTTTGACCCTAAAACCACTACGCTCATCGGGAGTCGGAACTATTCGTACTGTTTCTCCTCAATCTTCAACCGGATTAATTGTAAATGAGTTGTGACAAACTGATCGAACTGCTTCCCCTGGCTCTCTATGCAGAGACCCACTTCAGGTTCTTCCGCGGCTTCCCAAGCCTTCTGTTTAAAAGGGAGCCGGAGATCATTTTCGATATGCCAAGGCGCCTCGACCCCCAGCAGGATCTACCCCTGATTCTGCTGGCAAATGATATTCACCACTACCCTATAATACCGCAAACAGTATCGGTCACTGTTTCACAGGCCGGCACATCACCAGTACTGCACAAAATAGAGGAGATTGAACAGTATGAGCTTGACCATCCCCTGAAAAGTCAATGCCGTGCATGGTGCATCCCAATTGAGCGTAGATGCCTGCCTCAGGGGGAGATTCTGATAAATGCCCGTCTCGATTACAGAAAAATGAAGAACGGCCTACAATCAGGGGATCTACTAACCGTGCTCAATGACAACCTGCGGACAAGTTCCAAACTCTCCTTTAATTGCTACGTATCAGACACATATCTGCCGGGAAGAGATCTCTGCACGTATGGTGATATGCACTGTCACTCCCAATTTTCCCGCAGTCATGTGGAGTTCGGTCCCCCACTGGAAATTATAGACAGGGTAGCTGCAAGCAGTGGAATTGATTTTGTGGCCCTGACCGATCACTCCTATGACCTTGCCTGTGATAAGGATGATTATCTCAAACAGGATCAATCACTTAGCATGTGGAAAAGTTACGATGAAACATTCAACGCAGGCTCATTTAACTCTGTTATGCTCCAGGGTGAAGAGGTATCGTGCCTCAATTCAAACTCCGAGGTTGTCCATCTCTGTGCTCTTGGTACCACGGGTTTTATTCCCGGCACACTGGACGGAGCACGGAAAAACCGCTTTTTCAAAGAGCAATTTACAATAAATCAGGCAGTTACTGAAATCGTTCGCCAAGGAGGCTACCCCTATGCAGCACATCCCGGCGCAAACTGCTCATTGCTTCAGAAGGTGTTACTACACAGAGGCAAATGGAGTCTCAAAGACCTGAAGAGTGGCATTGAAGGTGTTCAGGCGCTGAACGGCACTCTTTTAGGCTCCTGGAAAAGGGGTAAAACCTTATGGATAAAAGCTCTACAGGAAGGCTACCGATTACCCCTCCTTGCCGGAAACGACTCCCACGGGGATTTTAACCGATACCGCGCAATTGCACAGCCATTCCTTAAAATTCATGAAGATAATCAACGGTTTATGGGCCATGCACGCACCGGAGTGTACGGTAAACGGAGCACACAGAACGAAATTATCGGTGCACTGCGGGCAGGGAAAACGTTCGTAACAAACGGCCCCTTTGCTTGCATCAGCGGTTCTGAATCTGCGGAAGACTCTGTAATATCAACTACTTCCCTTTTATCATCACTTAAAAGCCTCTATGTTCTTGCCTCAACTACCGAAGAGATCGGTACGATAGAAGAGATCAGGGTGTTATGCGGAAAACCAGAAAGCAGTGAAGAAGAGGTGGTTTTTTCCAAACAGTATCCAACACAGGAACTTACGATTACAGAGTGTTTTTCTGTGGAAAAACTGCCCAAAGAGTGTTATCTGCGTATGGAGTTGAGCGGCGAAAACAAAAAAGGGCTGCCGTTAATGGCAGCCACAAGTGCATGTTTTTTAGGTGATTACAACAACCACTAACACTACATTATCACCAGCTGTCCGTGAAGAGCACCGGCTTCCTTTATCGCCTGCAGAATAGCGATGATATCTCTGGGAGTTACACCAAGGGAGTTAAGCGCCTGTGCCAGATCGGTAACATTGGTAGTACCATCCAAAACGACCATCTCTGCATTGCTCTCATCAACAAGGATTGCAGGACTTGGCATAATTTCTGTTGTACCGAGTGAAAATGGCATGGGCTGTATCACCTCAGGGATATTTACCACCTCAACTTTTATTCCACCATGGGTCACCGCAACCTGGGAAATTTTCACATCACCGCCTGCGACAATGGTACCGGTCCGCTCATTCATCACAACCCTGGCCTGAGTGGCAATACCAAAGGTCATATTCTCAATAGTTGAGATAAATTGTATCAGATTTGCATTACCCTGCTGCCTCAAAACAGCACTGAAATTAAGGGCTATAGTTGCAGCATCGAGTGGGGCAGCCAAGTTTTGAAGGCCATACTGCTCATTGATTGACTGAGCCATGTTTACCGCTGAAGTGAAATCGGGTGTCAGAAGATTCAACGAAATATCTCTGCCGTCAAGAGTATTTGCAGCATACTCATTTACAACGATTGCACCATCAGGAATTCTTCCCACAAGCACATGATTACGTTTTATATGAGTCATTCCCCTGTCCCGCAAGTCGTACCCACCGGTAGCCAGAGGTCCCTGAGCAGAGGCGTAAATATGACCATCGGGCCCCTGTAGATGAGTCAGAATCAGGTTACCCCCCTCAAGACTGGTTGCATCACCCATTGATGAAACAGTCACATCAAGACGGGTACCCTTACGCTTAAAGGGGACCATATTGCCGGTCACCATCACTGCTGCTACATTTCGAATTCTGATGTGACGATCCGGCATCTCTATACCCATATTTTTTAACATGTTCCTTACCGCCTGCTCGGTAAAAACAGTCTGATTTCTGTCACCGGTACCAGCCAGTCCCACCACCAGACCGTAGCCAAAAATCTGCACGTCATTGAGCCCGCTCACCCGCGCAACGTCCTTTATCCGTACTTCCTGCTGTGCGCTAAGCGCTACAACTGCAACAATCAAAAACAGACCCGTTATCTTATACATAAACCATTGTCCTCCTTGAGATTAGAAAACCCACTTGATAAACCTGGTTAATAATCCGGGGCGCTGGGCAGTGTTAACGACCCCTTTTCCCGAATAGGTTATCTGTGCATCCGCGATGCTTGAGCTGTAGATAATATTGTTCTGCTGAATGTCTTGAGGCCGCACTATTCCGCTGACCTTGATGATCTCTGTTTCCTGGTTTATCTCTACCACTTTGCTCCCCTCTATAACAAGGTTACCGTTATCGAGCACGTTGATAATTCTGGCCGAAACGGTGGCAACCAGATTCCCCTGACGACTCGTACCACCTCTGCCGTCAAATTTGCTGCTGTTACCGCCACTTGCACCAAGTGCAGGAATAAAACCCAAAGCGCCGGATCCTGCTGATCCTTCCAGCCCAAAACGGCTCTCCTTGTTTGCATTGGTTTTGCTTTCACTACCCGCTTTGGCCGATTCCACGATCATAACAGTTAGAATGTCATCAACCCTCACTGCCCGCTGATCGGAAAAAAGACTGTAGATATTTGCCTCTGCAGCAGTAATCACCATCAGCACAAGTGCCAAAACACCAATACCCCGTACTTTCATATATTCTCCTCCCCTCTGAATACAGTAACTCTTCCCCTGCCTGTAATTTCTGCTCTTAACACTCTTTTTGTCTGCATGTTTTCAACCCATATTCTGTCTCCAACAACACCCGGTTCCCGTGCAACACCCATAACCGAGACCCGTATGCCGCTGTTTTCAAATCCAATCATGATCTGATCCCCGCGATCAATTACCGGGGCAACCCTGAGCATCCTGTCATTCAAGACCGCGCCCCTTTGAATAGTTCTTACCGCAAGCTTCCCCTCAAGCTCAGAAACAGTGCGATAGGGTGTATTTGCAAGACGGGTAATATCCATTGTTACCAGGGTGCAACTCTGCGCAGATATAGGTGATCCGCGCCGGATATCCTCTTTTGCCACCAGCACTGCTGAGCTCACCTTGACAAAGCATGAGACCGGGACGGTGAATTTTCCTGAACCCTGTTTTACGATCATGGAGAGGTTGAAACTACCCCTTGGATAGGGTGATGGAAGCTCGGAAAAAGAGACTTCTGTTTCCCCTCTGAACATTTTCCAGGATCGCTGCATATTATTGATAGTCAGATCCCACTCATCATCCTTCCAGTCGGTATTTTGAGAGAAGAACTGGATTATCTGCTCTTTAAAAGCCTCAACACTCTTTTCAACATAGTCTGAATGTACCTTTACCCTCTTTTGCCCCGCAGCTGAAAACGCAACATTACCGAAATGGGGCTGCAAACGGAACAGTATAAGCTCATCAGTATTAAGAAACCTGCTATAACCGGGAGGAGCTGACTGCGCTGCTGAAAACCGGGCGATTTTATGAGCAAGTTGCTCATCACTACTGCTAATCTGCCCCAACTGGCCAACGGTTATAATTGTATCGTTTACAGTAATTGAATCGTGGAAATGAATTGAAACCTCAACTTTACCTGCACCTGCGTAAGAGTTTGAAAAGAAAATGGCCACTAGGAACAGTACGGCTGTTTTCAGCCTGATTGAGCCTTTAAAAGCAATTCTTTCTGGTGCAGAAAAACAGTTCATCATCTACCTCTTAAGATTGTTTGCCATCTGGAGCATCTCTTCTGAGACCTGTATCGCCTTGGAAACAATTTCAAAAGCGCGCTGTGCTGTAATCATACTGACCATCTCATCGACAATTCTTACATTCGACGCTTCAGAGTACCCTTGCATAATCGTTCCGGCTCCCTCCTCTGCGGGATAAGAAACAACAGGCAGACCACTTGCATCGGTGGTGGCAAACAGATTACCACCCAGTGACTTAAGGCCTGATGGATTAATGAAGCGAACAAGCTCAATCTGCCCAAGATCAATGGACATTTCATCTCCGGGCATCAGGACTGAAACTCTCCCATCGGCGGTGACCTGGAAGCCCTGAGCACCCTGCGGGATTGAAACCTGTGGCAACACCTGAAAACCCGAAGAGGTGACAATCGTTCCATCACTGGAGAGTTTAAAGGAGCCATCGCGAGTGTAGGCAACGGAACCATCGGGCATCAAAATCTGATACATCCCTTCACCCTGAATAGCCAGATCGAGGGGGTTTTCTGTCTGATTAAGTGAGCCCTGCTCGAAAATACGCTGTGTTCCGGCAGGTTTTACTCCAAGCCCAACCTCCAAGCCTGCGGGAGCCATTCCACCTTCGAAATTTCTGACTCCAGGCTCACGGAGTGTCTGGTACATCAGATCTTGAAACTCAACTTTGGAGCGTTTAAACCCGTTGGTGTTAATGTTGGAGAGGTTGTTTGAGATGGTATCCATATAAAGTTGCTGTGCTTCCATCCCTGTTGCCGCTGTCATCATGCTTCTCATCATAATAGTCTATCCTGTTTTAATTGCTCTTTTTGTTTAACCGACCCGGCCAACTTCATTAACTGCTTTCTGCAATGTCTCATCCTGTGCATGGAGCGCTTTCTGATCAGCCTCGTAATTTCTGTGAGCCGAGATCATATTAACCATGTTACGGATCATATCAACATTGGAACCCTCAAGATACCCCTGACGCAGAGTGTATTGCTGCGCCCTAAGCTCGGGCTGCCCCGGAACAGAGGGCCTGAAACGGCTGTTCCCACTGCGCAAGAACTCGTACGGTTTTGGAAAATCGACCAGATTCAGCACTCCCTTGCTCTCGCCCTTTTGAATAAATTCTCCCGATGCACTCACGGTTATGGGCAGATCAGGCTCAACCCGGATGTACCCTTCTGTACCCATCACCTTCGAGCCATCTGAGGTTACAACCAACCCATCAGGATTCAGTGAAAAATTACCGTTACGACTATACCTAACACCATCGGTGGTCATAATCTTGAAAAACCCATCGCCCTCGATGAAAAAATCGAGTGGGTTATTGGTCTGCTTTGTAATACCCTGTCGGTAATCAATGTATACTTCATCAGTCTTTATCTCACGGTTTGCAAAAACCTGATTTTGATCATTGGTAAGATACTTTTGATATGCTTTGGTGAATGAACCGCTCTGTTTAAAACCGGTGGTGTTGATATTGGCCAGATTGTTCGCGATCTGATCCTGTCTCTTTACATGAGAGGTCATTCCCTGAGTAGCGGTATAGAGTCCCTGAATCATTTTCTGTGTTTCTCCTGTGAGAAGATTCTGAAATACAGCAGAATGTATTAGCATATAGCGTGCCTGTTTTTGACATTCTCTTAAAGGACTGTTAATTATAGATTTATGGGATTGGATCATTATTGATGCAACGGTTTTGGGGGACAAGATGTTCCCCGTCGGGGCATTTTTTTCCGCTCTGAGTGCCAATTAAACAATAAATTACCCGCTCAGAGCACATATTGTTTTTTGCTGAGAGCCTTTTCACCTCTCTGCGCTCTGATACCCCAGGGAAGCATGTGAGCGCAGAGGCAGCAAGGCCACAGCTTTCAAAAGCCCGGTATATCGGCCCGCGGCTGATATTATATTCTACCAAACCCGATAATCACAATACGGATTCACATGACTAAAGCTGACCTAAAACCCACCATCCCCACATCTGTGGAATCTGTCGATTGGAAACAGTGGTCCTTCACTGAACATGCAGTATTGTGTTTTGTGGAACAGAATGACCAGCTGATGCTCATACATAAGAAAACCGGCCTCGGCAAGGGTAAAATTAACGCTCCCGGCGGTAGAATAGAGCTCGGAGAGACTCCCTTTGAGGCAGCAATCCGTGAAACTGAAGAGGAGACAGGGATCGTGCCGGCGGATCTGGTTCTCATGGCAGAACTGCAGTTTATTTTCACCGACGGCTACTCCCTGCGGGGCACCGTATTTATTGCCTCTTCCCACAAGGGTACAATGATCAACACCCCTGAAGCTGACCCGTTTTGGTGCCCAAAGGAGCACATACCCTATGAAAAGATGTGGGCTGATGACCCACTGTGGCTTCCTCTTATTCTTAAAGGAGAACAGATTACAGGTCGTTTTATTTTTGATGGAGACACCATGCTCAGCCATCAGGTAGTCAAATCTGAATTGTAATGATTTAACGTTTTTTTGCTATTTCCCCTGATCCCTTGACCCAAAGAGTTGAAATCCTCTATTTTAAAATCAGACCTTTTGTAACAAATCTGTTTTGCTGTTTGAAATCTACTGCCTCAACTATCTCTCACGCTGTTCTCACTGACAACTTACTGGTTTTTTCTGGATTATTCAGGGGCACTTACATCAGATCTTTATCATTTTTGTACCATTTAAACCGTCACAATGGCTGATATGGTAACATGTCAGGGTCATTGTGGCACAAATTAAAAAGGAGAACCCATTATGGCTTCTGCACAAAATGGCGATACCGTCAAAGTACACTACACCGGCAAACTGGAAGACGGCACCGTTTTCGACAGTTCACAAAACCGGGAACCACTTGAGTTCAAGATCGGAAGCCAGCAGGTGATAAACGGCTTCGAACAGGCAGTTGAAGGGATGGTGATCGGTGATAAAAAAGAGGTGAAAATAGAGGCTGAAAACGCCTACGGACAGCATCAGCAGGAACTGATCGTCTCGGTGGCTAAAGAGCAGTTTCCGCCCGATGTAGAACCGGAAATTGGCAAAAGTGTCAATGTTCAGGATAATCAGGGCACTCAGTACACGATGAGAATCACCGGCAGCGATGAAAAAAGTGTCACTCTCGATGCCAATCATCCCCTTGCAGGCAAAGCCCTTAGTTTTGAGATAGAGCTGGTTGGGATCGTTTCCTGAAGAACGGCCATTTTGATTAGATTTATTATTCTGGGGCGCATTTTTTGCGTCCTTTTTTTTTATTATTGTTGAGCTAACCGCATGAAACGACTAATCATTTTGCGAAAAAACCAAAGTGTTGGCAAAATTTATATAACTATTCACCATAACCAAATTATTCAAGATTGGTTCAATATATGTTGATGATAAACCGAATCGTTAATGACTTTATATAAATCACTATGTCAAAGGCAAAGATATGAAATCAACCACTGTACACAAACTGGAAGAACCTCTCTTTTGAGATAGACATCCAGCGTTACCGCTCTTTGGGCCTGGTGTTCTGTTCTGCTCTCCTCATGCCAGAAAAGATGTTCAATATTCAGGATCAGATAGTTTTTTGGACTAAGCTGTAGATAACTGTGCAGATACGGACCAAACTGAAACTGAATCGACGGAGCATCGTAGGAGCTATAACTATGTGCAGGGATCTCAAAATGAGCTGCTGACCCCAGCTCTACCTTAGTAAAAGAATTTTCATAAGTAAATACTAGTGTAAAACATGATGGTGTCTGCATCATTATAAAAACAAAACAAAGTGCTCCTGCTCTAGTTGACATTTTCATAACTTTCGTAAATATGGATAATGAACCCTTCATTTACAAATCCATCATAAAAAGTGGTCTGGTATACCTCTTGCGGGTCTTTTATAGAAAGCAAAACCGTAAAGGAAAAGGGGGCATGCTCATGAAAGCAAATTGTACGGCAAAGCTTATATCTGCACTGTTTGTATCGTTTCTGGTTTTAATTCCTCGAGCGATCCATGGCAATATCCACGGAAATGAATTGTTCCAAGACTCAACTTTTTACGAAGAGAGCGGTTCTGATACCGCCATCGATACAACTGCTCAGCCGCTCAGCGTACCCAAAACGAGAGCTTCACGGTACTCTGGTGCAGGATTTGGCCCGGCCCTAACCGAAAATTTCGCCACACGGGACCTCTCCTACAGCTTTTTTATCGGGAATTTCTGGGAAGTAAACCAGTATTCGGCCATTCGGATTATCGCTGACCTCACCACCGATTTTGATAATGCTGTTCTGGCAAGTCTGAATCTAGGTCTAAACCTGGCACCATTTCCCGAAGACATCTCTCCTTTTGTTGCTGCTGATTTCGGTTTTGGCGGAGGAAGGGGAAATTCAAATAACATTTTCGGTTTCAACATTTCTGGAGCCTTTGGGGTCATTCTCTTTAGAACAACCGATATTCAGTTACTGCTCGAAGCTAAGGCAAGCTTTCTTTTTGACAATCTCAAGGAGAGCTATCCGACTATTTACACCACAAGGATCGGAATAATATACTAATCATTCTCCTGCTGCTGCGAAGGTTCCAAAGCGCTCTCCTGCAGCACCATCTCACGCAGGCGTCTTCTGGTTCTAAGCTGCGAAACGATTATTGCAGCTAATGCCAGAAGCCCGGTGAGGATCCAGATGTAGCTCTGGTCAGAGAGGAAACTAAACCGGTAACGCGAATAGATAAATTTCACTGCTTCAACTTCAAACTCCTGTGGTGTAAAACCGTACACCTCCTTTAGTGCAGCCGGAAAACTGTGCCTGCCCCTTGCAGCACGCAGCAACTCCTCAATCCCATCGATTGCATAAGTCTCTATCATAAACAGAACAACAGCATGACTCATAGCATAGGCAAGATGCGCCCTCGAAGCATCAAAACGATTTACATGCTCTATGGTGTCCAGACTCAGGAGATCACCGCTCAAGACGGCCCATGAGAGTCGTTTTTGCCCCTCTAAAGGCATCTCCCCCGAAAGCACCATTGCAAGTCCCTCATGGAGCCATCGCGGTATATGGGTGGTTCCAAATGCCCTGTTTACCACAATGTGAACGAGCTCATGAACGGTGATCTGGTAAAAATCCATACCAAGCACCGGAGTGCGGTTTATGGGTACTATTATACTGTCAGTCCCGATCGCTCCCCCACCACCCCACTCCGGAAGCCTGACACCATAACGCTTGCCCCTCTGGTGATGATAGTAGGTGACGTAAAGACTACTTGTGTCAATTTGAAGGTCCGGAACGAGCGTTTGCCATATCCGGATATACTGCTGCTTCATCTGCTCTGACTGTATATGCTGGGGAATATATCCCTCAAGTTTTATAAATGCATGAGTGTTGCCCCAAAAAACAGTCAACAGAAGATATAGCAGCGATAGTCGAATGGCATTTTTCACAGATGGCCGTCAGTTTTTTTTGGGTTTGCATTTTATAAACACTTTTTTAAGTATACATAATTTCAGGGAAAGATTGTGGGATGGTCTTTTGACGGTTAAGCTATCCATAAATCTTTCTCATATGGAGTATTATTCTGCACCACCCTATTGCTGAGAATGCCGGTCATTCTATCGGTGTTCACATAAATAGTTGTAAATCGTTATAGTTGGCAGGGCAAACGTATAGCTCTTATCCCTTGCAGGATCAGGCTTTTCACTCCTAATCCCTAACTCCTCCAACAACAACCCTTACAGCATCTAGCCTCGGCACAGCTCCCCTGATCGCTCTGCTCATTGCCTCCATCTCGCTTTCAACCATGGAAATCTCCTGGGCACAAACAGATCCGTTGAGATCACGGAAGTATATAAGACGCTGCAGTTCTGAGCCAAGTGTCTCGGCCATTTTCTTGTGTGCCAATTCCATATGCTGCTGAGCGGAAATAGCACACAGCTCTTCAGCTTTAGAGAGCAGTTCGGGGAAAAGCTCCTTTTTGAAGCGTTCGTTTTCCACAAGCGGGTGTTTTCCAATAGGTTTGAGTTTACTGGCAACTTTATCTGAAGTAAACTCAATGGTGCGATCTTCTAATTTCTGATCAACACAATTTCGTATTACCACCGGGGGAAAAAAGCGCCCGGCATTCAATGAAACAGGAGCCTCAGGCTCAAGAATAAAAATCGTATCAAGGATAATCAGAGGGCCCGGAGCATCTAGCCACAAGGCAAGAGAGCTGTTTCCCCTTACTGAACCGAGGAACGTGTCAAAGAGGCTTCTTACAACCGGATGATCCATGGTTATAAACTCATAATCTTCTCGGTGAAGAGCGGTTTTTCGGTCGAAGGTGATAACAGGGCGGGATTCCCGAATCCCGGTGAATTCCATATCAGAAAATCCCTCTGCACTAAGGTGGTAGGTCCTGTTACCAGCCTGTTCCACCTGTACACCCTGCTGTTCAAGCAGCTTTATGACAAGGTTTTCAAGGTCATGTCGTGAATCTGCCTCAATAATTTTATCAATCTGGCTTCGGGCCTGATCGGGCCTGAAGGAGTGCAGCTCAAGGAGGCGGTCTCTGCTGGTGTGAAGACGGTTTGTTACTTCAGCCTTAACGGTACGGGTCAAAGTTATAACATCGCCCAGTTTATCACCACCACTCCCCTGTTCTGAGACGTTTGTAAATAGAGAAAAAACCGGCTCACTGACTCTGTCGAAAATCTCACTGACTCCCGAAAATGCAGTAGCAAAGAGATCGAGACCCTCGTTGAACAGCCTTGCAAGCGTTTCATACGGAGTTTCTTTAATGTATGGAACATGAATTATTACCGGTCCCGACTGTCCGATACGATCAAGACGCCCGATACGCTGTTCTACAAGTGATGGATCGGGGGGCAGATCAAAGAGTATAAGGTGATGAGCAAACTGGAAATTTCTCCCTTCACTGCCGATTTCAGAACAGATAAGCAGCCGTGCCCCCTCCTGCTCCGAGAACCATGCGGCATTTCTGTCCCGCTGAATAATGGTAAGATCTTCGTGAAAAAGCGCGGTGCGAACCGTAAGGACACGCCCGAGTGCTTCATTTACCGCAACTGCCTTTTCTTTACTCCTGCAGATAAGGACAAACTTTTCACTTTGATTGCTCTTTACAATTTCAGCAGTGAACGCTATTCTGGGATCATTTTTTAGATCGGTTTTGTACTCTGTATCAATAGTCAACCTGTTCTCACACAGAAACTCTTTGGCAACTTTTCTCTTAACAGAAACATCGGTGTCAAGAGCTGCCATACGCACTTCACGCACCGGAAACCCTCCAATAACAGATCTGGTGTTGCGGAAAATCGTTCTTCCCATACCGTAACGGTCAAGCAGATCATTTACAATTTTATTTCGAAGACCCTTATCATCTATTATCGATGGTATATTTGCCCCATCCTCCAGAACATCCTGTAAAAAAGCAAGGTCCTGCTCTTCCAGTGGTTTCAAGTCCATTATGCGCCCGGTTAGCGATGCCACACGGGAGTGTACCTGCGCTTCCTGCTGGAATGTTTCGAAATTTGAGTACCTGTTTTTATCCAGCAAACTGAGTTTGTTGAAATACTCCCCTGCACCGTACTGTTCGGGAGTTGCACTGAGAAAGAGAGCATCTTTACTTGCATCAGCCAGTTTCTCTATGAGTTTGAAGTAGGGGGAGTTTAAGGTGGCATTGTGCACTTCATCTACTATGAGCAGGTCCCAGCCAGCCTCAAACGCCAGATCACAAAGTTTTTGATCTCCACTGAGAAATTCCCATGCACAAAGTACGTTCTGTTCACCAAGGAAAGGGTTACCAGAGCTGCCTTTAAGGCTTTTGATGTACTCATTGTCAAAAATTCTGAAACTTAGATTGAACTTTCTCAAAAGCTCCACAAACCAGATATGCATAAGGGTTTCAGGAATGATAACAAGCACTCTTGAAGCCCGTCCGGTGAGCGCAAGACGGTGGAGAATCAGGCAGGACTCGATGGTTTTTCCAAGCCCCACTTCATCTGCAAGAAGTATTCTCCTTATGGGGCGGGATGTCACCTCACGTGCTATGTACAACTGATGAGGAATAAGTTCAATTCGGGGGCCGGTAAATCCTAAAATCTCAGAGCCTTCAATACGACTTCGCTGATTCTGGGTCTGCACCCTGAGGTCAAAAAGCTTTAGAGGATCGGTGTCTGATGACAGTAACCGGTCAGCCGCGCCCGCACTTTTCATTGAAAAAGAGAGCTCCGCTTCAGGAATTTTACCCTTTTCGGTGTCATAAATGATAATTCCCTGCTCCTCATCCATTCCCCTGACCTTGAGTTTATCACCATTTTTCAGCATTATCGGTGATCCCGGCTGTACTTTCAAACGTATGAGGGGCGCATTCTGCTTTGAGTATTTCCGAATATCCCCTCCATTGTGAAAAGAGATGGTGACCAAGCGGTTATCGACCTCAATCACTTCACCCAACCCAAGCTCCGGCTCCATTTCACTTAACCAGCGCTGACCGGTTTTAAGTTCGCGGTTAAGGTCGGTGGTCTGCTGTATAAAAGCCTCTTCGCGATGATAGCGCTGAGGTGAGAACTGGTTATCTGAGGAGAATCCTTTCCTCCTTGCCATAGATGCGGCACCTTTCTTTGCTTTATTACTGAATCTGTTTATTTTCGGGGTTATCAGAGCATAATATAGTTATAGAGGAGAACTATGACATCTATTTTATCTCGATAAAAGAATCCTCTCCCCTCGGCGTCGCGGTCGGCCGCGGCATCGCAATCGTTTCTTTCAAGCTCGATCCCGATCCCGGCTCCCAAGGCCAGGCGATGAATGAAACCAGACTTTTTTCTCTCTCCCATACCAGTCGAGGTCGGAATTGCGCTTTATTGCTCACAAAAAAGTGTTTATTCAGACAAACTGTTTCATACAAGCAGGATCAATAGTTTAAAATAATGCTGTAACACTCAGTAGGCAGTGAAAGTCTAATGGTAAACACTACCATGGTGGGAAGAGACGTATCATAAAAACCTAAATTGCCATTGAGGCACAAAAAGGAGATTGAAAATGTATCGAAAGATAATGCTTATAATGGTTTCGGCACTCTGTTTTGCAGGATTTTCATTTGCAGCCACATCAGAAAAATCTCAATCCGCATCTTCGTGTACCGAACTTGGTCAGGGGCCCAGGGATGGTTCGGGTCAGGGCAAGGGGCTTCACGATGGCGGAGGTTGCGGTTCACGTAATGGTCAGGGTCATGGTCCAAGGCGTGGACGAGGTAACGGTGCCAGAGATGGTAGTTGCAGAGGAGAGCAGCGGGCAAAATAGTGTCTGTGTGTGTATTAGAAGGGCCGGTGGCTATCGGAGCTGCTGGCCTGTTATGAACTCAAAGAGGCATTTACGACCGAGGTCATGCTGCTGTTCTCCTGCTACAAATATTTTTTCAAACAAACTTCCAGCTTTTCGTAATCAATTGGTTTTGTCAGAAAATCATCCATCCCGCCCGCCAGACATTTCTCTTTTTCCTCATTCAATGCACCAGCGGTCTGGGCAAGTATAGGAATGTGTTTTCCGCTCTTCTTCTCCTGCAGGCGAATCGCTTCGGTTGCCTTCAGTCCGTCCATTTCGGGCATCTGCACATCCATAAGTATCAGGTCAAATTCGCTGCTTTTACAATGCTCCAATACCTGCAATCCATCAGTTGCCTGAGTGATTTTTGCTTGTGGCAAAATTTTTTTGAGCAGCGATGTAACCAGCAGCATATTCATCTCAAATTCCTGAGCAACCAAAATTGTGGTATTGCCATTGGTCGCCATATGGTGGTCAAAATATACCGTCTCCGAAACAGACTCTTTTCCCCAACAAAAAACCGAACACCTTAGGTATCATTATACCATACATTGGTTTTTTTGTATACTATTTGGGAAAAATTTATTTCCAGGTGTGTAAAACATTGGCAGGACAAAACTCTGACCGACAGATACTTTCACACCGCTGTTACTGACCACTGGCTCGTTTTTGGGCCTATGTGTTTGTTGTCTCTGGACAGCAGGGAGATTAGAGCTGTCCAGCAGCGCCCAATTCGGAGAAAGAAATTATAACTAACAGCTTTGAGCCAAACAGAAACTCGGCAGCAAGGCACAGTTTAAGCAGGTCATTGTGGGAAAACCTGGTACATTTAAGCCTCAGCTTTGCCTAAAACGGGAATTTTTTTTCAAAAACGACAAAATTTCCCATTAAAAGATGAATTATAGAATTTCCAGGGAAGAAAAAGAGCAGGAAAAAAGTCGCAATTGCAAAAAGACAGCATTACATGCGGATTGACTATGTAAAAAGGTTATCGTTTACGTTTTCAAGTTAAATCCCATGCGCAAATGTAACAACTGGCAAATAATTTGCTAGGAAAAGATTGCAGGGCAGGTTAAATGATCCGAATCTTCAAGGGGGTAATCAGCTTTGACAGGGCCGATACTAATAGTAGACGACATGGAAATGGCGTTTATCGTGATGAAGCTCATCCTGAATAAGGCTGGGTTCAATAATGTCATCACCTTTGACAACCCAAACGATGCCCTCGCCTACGTTACCAAAACAGCTATTCCATCCTTTATCATCAGCGACTATAACATGCCCGGGATGAACGGTATTGAATTTCTCGAAACCATCAGCTCCTTTTACCCACATATCCCAATGGTCATTGTCAGCGGTGATTCTCAAAATGTACTTTCAAAAACAGACAAGTACCGAGTCATAGAAAAAGGGGGGAGAGATTTTTTCGAAAAACTGCTGGGACTCATTGACGAAGACCAAAACGAGTCTCCGCCTGTTGAAAAAAGCACATCTGCAGTTCCACAATCTGTTTGAATCATTGCTAAAACCAGATAACGCATGTATGCATCGGATCCCCGAATAATGGTTCTGTAATCAGCTCGCTTTGGAGCGCGAACAGTCTCTACAGTTCCGCATCCCCGGCACAGCGCTTACGGTATCGGTACCATCCAGGGATTACGTAGCCGGCACCTTAACCGTTTGGAGACAGGTTTTCAAGCTGGGCCATAACATATGGTGACAACTAACCACCTTAAAACAGCAATACCGAAAGAAGCATCCCACCGCTGACAGCCAAAGTCCCAAGGGACTATTTTCCATCAACAACCTTATCACTCTGCTCCACCACAAATCGCAGTTTCAACAAAATATCTGCCTCTATGGCCTGTTTACCTGAGAGGATCACTTTGTAATGAGGGAACTCGTATCGCCGCGGGTAGTTTTTCCTTGACTCCTCAAAGAAGGTTGGTTGCAGCTCTTTGCTGATGGAAAGGATTTTTCTGAATTGCTCATCATCCTGCATAATATCATAAGCGTTTTCTACCGCCTCTGCAATGGGATCTTTTGAATCTCTCAAATCCAGTGTTTTACCTATAAGACTGGTCTCCTCTTCCTTCACCGTCCAACCCTGCTTATGAAAATAGAAAGCACTTGCGGCATTTTGGATCATCTCAGTACCTCTGATTTTACCATCAAAGGAGTAACCGGCAATATGGGGTGTTGCTATGTCCACAATCCGGACAGTATCGGTATTTATGGCTGGTTCCTTTTCCCATACATCCAGAACAACAGCGCCGAAACTGTCACGGGATTCAAGAAACGTCTTTTCATCGATAACCTTTCCCCGGCTGGAATTGATAAGAATGGCACCTTTTTTAACTTTTGAAATAAACTCACCGTTAACCATATGATAGGTTGCATCAGGTCCTGCCATGGTAAGAGGGACGTGCAATGAGACTATATCCGCCTCACCCAAAGCCTCATCAATAGAGACGTAGCTGTCACTGCCGGTCAGTCGCTTTTTGGGGGGATCATTTAAGAGACACTGAATACCCAACGCAGATGCAATCCTGCACACCTTGCTCCCTACATTACCAACACCAACAATAGCCAGTTTCATCCCCGCAAGCTCTGAAGCCCTTTTACCGGTACTTTTTATAATGGCAGCTAAAACATACTCTGCAACCGAGTCGGCATTGGAGCCGGGAGCATGTGCAAATCCGATATGGTTTTCTTTGAGATAAGCGACATCGATATGATCGATTCCTATGGTGGCACTTGCTACAAAACGTACCGAAGTACCATCGAGAAGCTCCTTTCCCACCGGAGTGACGGATCGTACAAGAGCTATGTCTGCATCCTTCAACTCATCACGGCTGATTTTGTAACTGGCAAGCTCTGTAACCGTACCCAACTGCGCAAAGGCTTCTTTAACAAATAATATGTTTTGATCAGCTATAATTTTCATCTGGCTCTGGTCTCATCTTTGAAAGTTATTTAAAAACAGGACTTATAACAGTTATGTCCGAGATTGTAGTTCATGTTCACTTTTAATTAGGCCCGGGTAATTAGCGATTCAGAGCTATCCCCTGCGTTGTATAGCATTCTTGTTCCCGCCGCAATAAACAGAGTGCTTATCTATGGCCAGCACCAATGCAGGAGAAAACTATAAAGTACTGGGTGCGGTGTACAAAAATGTCTCAGTGTTTGGGTTTAAAAAATTAAAATAATATTTGGTAATGACCGATAGAGATTGTCTCTAAGGAATGAACTCAAAAAAATCCGGTTTTTATCAGAAATGAGGTTAATAAAACATTGTAATTTAACCTCATTACCAGCCCCGGCCAGGGTTCACTCCTGAGTTCACTCTCAGCTCTGCAGAGTAAACATCCTTCGTACCTGTTCAGGTTACTATATGGGCTCCCCACGAAGACACGACGGTTCTCAGCCGGGCTCTCAATCGGAAACGGGATCGGTGTCTCCTTTGTAG
>SKJJ01000138.1 GCA_007115975.1 Chitinispirillum sp. | reverse complement strand
TTGGTATATATATGATATGGGTTTTCGTTATTCATGGATCTTCATGGGAGATTTTTGATGAACACACATTTCGCCTCACCCCAGAGAGCTGTCGATAAGGTTTTGCAAAGAGAAGTTGACCTGGTCAGCACAAATCCAATAATATCAGGACTTTTATACACCGCCTCGGGACTTATAGCAGTGCTCAATGAACACCGGCAAATCCTTTCTGTTAATGATACATTTCTTACACTGCTAGGTATTTCAAATCCGGACCAGGTGCTGGGCCTCAGGCCAGGTGAAGCAATTAACTGTGTTCATGCTGGTGAGATGGAGGGAGGGTGCGGAACCACGAGATATTGCGCGAGTTGTGGTGCTGCCATTGCAATAGTTGCCTCTTTGGAACAGGATTCAACTGAGGAACGAAAGTGTGTGGTTACCGCCCAAAAGGATGGCAGTATCGTTGATCTCTGCTTTTCGGTTCGTTCCTCTTTGGTAACATTTAACAATACCCGGCTCGTTCTGGTATTCTTTCGTGATATCACCGATTTGGAACGAAAAAGCTCCATTGAGCGCTCCTTTTTTCACGATATCAGCAACCTTGTTATGGCTCTCCAGGGTACTGCGGATCTTTTGCTGTTCGAAAAATCGGGCTTTTCTGATACCAGCTACAACTATGCAAAGAGAATTCAACAGATCTCATCCCGTCTCCAATCTGAGATTGCAATTCAACGGACTATTGCTCAATCGCAAAACCACTCCTATCCACTGTTTGCTGAAACGCTGGCTTTAAATGAGATTGTCAATGAGTTGCATGAAACAATCATCAAGCACCCCGGAGCCAAACTGAGAACAATCTCGTTTCCCGACTCGTTTGAGCCTGTGGACTTGCATACTGACCCATCTCTGCTGCTGCGCATTCTTACTAATATGATGATTAATGCTCTTGAAGCAAGTGAAGAGGGTAGTACGGTTAAACTCTGGATCGAATACTGCGAATCAGCTGTCGCCTTCAATGTCTGGAATCACCGTTATATTCCGGAGGATGTTTCTGTACGCATTTTCCAGCACTACTTTACAACCAAAATCGGCTCCGGAAGAGGGATTGGCACCTACACAATGAAACTGTTTGGGGAAAAATTCCTTAAAGGGAAAGTAACCTTTACAACATCGCCAACAGAGGGAACGACCTTTCGAATTAGTGTTCCAGTAGAACGATAGCTTCTGGGACGAAAAAAAAGTCGGCTTCGCAACGCCGCAGGGGGGGCAACTTCTCCCTGCGGTACGAAACCGGGTTTTGTGCCTGATAACGACAGTACTTCTAATCTGCACTCATAATATTGAAGACTGAATTAGCCCCCCCCTCCCCCCTCGCGGTCGGCGTCGGCCTCGGCCTCGCAATCGTATTTTTTTTGTTTTGTTGTTTTCCCCCTGTGTAACTGGGCCCGACCCTGTTAATCTTCACTTTTTCCCGTTTCAAGATACAGCTCTCTTTTGCTGATTTTACCGTTTTGTGACTTGGGAAGTGATGTTCGTATTTCGATGTGGCCTGGTACCCGCGATCGTTCCAGGTTTTTGGCACAGTGCTGGAGGATTTCCCCGGCAGATCTGTTTATCCCCTGCCCCAAAACCACAAATGCCCTGAGGCTGTTGCCGAGGATCTTATCGGGAACTCCTATAACTGCAGCTTCACTTACACCGGGTAAACTGTACAGAACGTCTTCAATCTCCTTGGGGCTGATCCGTTCACCTCCGCTCTTGATTATATCATCCTTTCTCGCAACAAAATAGAGGTACCCCTCACTATCCATAGTGAAATAGTCCCCGCTGAGAAGCACCTTTTCGTCTTGATACCGACCCTTTTTTAAGACCTGCTGCGTTTCCTGCGGCTTGTTCCAGTACCCCTTCATCACGTGAGCCCCCCTTATTACCAGCTCACCTGTTATACCCGGTTTATCTATTCTGTTTCCGTTTTCATCCATTAACCAGACCTCGGTATTTGGAATGGCTATACCAACGGATTGAGGACGAATATCAATCTGCTCTGGGGGCAGATATGAGACCCTTTTGCACTCGGTAAGTCCGTACATCGAATAGAGGGATGCCCCGGGGAATGCGTTTCTAAGGCCCCTGCTCAGAGAGGGGGCAAGGGCCTGTCCGGTGTTGGTGATGTAGCGTACCGATGAGAGGTCGTAAGAGCGGAGGTTTTTAAGATCCAGTAGCAGTGATGCCATGGCGGGTACAAGGGGCAGGCCGGTTATTTTCTCCTTTACGATGGTCTCAATAGCGCTGTAGGGATAGACAAATGCTTTTTTCAGTACCACCGTTCCTCCAAATCGTATCGCCATAAGCACCTGATAAAGCCCATAGTCAAACGAGAGAGGGAGGTAGTTCAGGATAATATCATCGCTTCTGTTTTCAAGGTACGTTGTAATTGAATCGGCAGCGGTGACCATATTGAGATGAGTGAGCATGACGCCCTTTGGTTGCCCAGTGGAGCCTGATGTATAGGTGAGGGAGGCAAGATCGATACTGATGGTTTTAGGGGGCGGGGGAGTTGCGCCGTTGTGGGGATCTGATGCCTGCCGGAAAGAGATCGTGGTAATCGTTTTATGCCCTACTGCGGCTGAGCGGTGAAAAGAGTCCTGCGGGCCGACAACAAACAAATGGCACTGGTCGGGGTTGCAAATTTCTGACAAACTTTCAACTGACTTGCTCTGGCACACCAAAAATCTGATAGTGCAATCATCGAGTATGTATGAGAGCTTTTTTCGTTTCACCTGGGGGTTTATCACCACAAACACCCCTCCTGCAATCAGTGTCCCGAAAATCGAGACCACCGATTCCAGCGAGTTCTCAAGATAGATACCGACCCTGTCGCCCTTTTTGAGGCCGTGGTGGAGCAGTGATAGTGCAAAACTGTTTGCCATCCGCTGGAGCTGCTCATAGCTGGTCCTTCTACCGTTATCTGCCAGCACACACTTCTTTGGGAGTAATGCTGCGGCGTTGGTGAGAAAATCGTGAAGAAGCATAGTTGTCTCCTTGAAACTGAACGGGTGACAGAAAAGGTACGGAAATGGCGATAGCCTTGCCTTTAGAGAAAAAGCTATCCGTTTGATGAAAAGAGGCTGCTAAGATTGTGCCACTTACAGCGGATCTTTTTTCATAAGGGTGATTATCATAGAGGGATGGGATTTTGCCCAAAAGGAATGCACCGAAAAAGAGTCTGGCAGAGCAAAAACGGTTGTTACACTACTACTATCAATCTGAAAGCTACCAGGGCAGAAATTCAGGCATATCAGTTTAAATCTCCAAGGGGGTGCCCGTCAAAAAAAAGAGCACCTCTGCGGGCGCAGCTCTTTGTGCCTGCAACACCATCGTTAACCAGATCCGCAGCTCCCCAAAACCCCTGTTTGCAGAGGTAAAAAACAAGAAATAAAACCACAATCAAATCGTAATGGAACTATACATTATTGTAGGTATCTTTCAAGCATTAAGATTAAGTATATTTACGCTTATGCATCTTGATTCTCTGCGACTGATCAATTTCAGAAACTATAAAGAACTTTCACTGCAACTGCCAGAGAGCGGCGCACTGTTTGAAGGGCTCAATGGCTCGGGCAAGACCAATCTGCTTGAAAGTATCCATCTTCTGTGCACCGGCCGATCACAGCGTGCAGCAGCACGAAAAACAATGATAAACCATAATGAACAGAGCGCTTTTGTTGCGGGTTGTTTTGATTATGGGGATAGCAGGGTGGAGGCATCGCTGGGTTTTGATCGTGACAAAAAGGTGGTGATGAAGATAAATGACCAGTCTTTGGGCAGTTTTTCCGAGTGGTTCGGGCAAAGGCCGGTGGTCTCTTTTGGTACCGATGATCTGGAGATTGTTTATGGCCCCCCCGAGAACAGGCGTCGTTTTCTTGATATGCTTATATCGCAGATAGACCGGGAATATTTTGATGCGCTGGTGGTATACCGGCGCAATATGCTTTGCCGCAACAGTCTGATGGGAAAAGTGACCGATCCGCTTCAATACGAGGTGTATGAGGAGGCGATGGCGCAAAGCGGTGCAGAGCTGGTTTTCTTTCGTCGCAGGGTGGTTGAAGAGCTGCGGGGTGCCTTAAATCAGTTTTACGGCGAAATAAGCGAAAAAAGGGAGTCGGTTGACCTGCTCTACGAGCCCCGTTTTAAAATCGATTGTAGTAGTAAAAATGAGTGGAAAAATGTATTTTGTAACTCTTTGGCACAGCAGAGGAGAAGGGATATCGAAATCGGGTTCTCCTCTACCGGGCCGCATCGTGATGAAGTGCGGTTTTTTCTGGATAAAAGAGTTGCCAGAAACTTCGGTTCCCAGGGACAGTGTCGTACCTTTGCTCTTTCACTTAAACTGGCTTCAGTTCTTCTTATCGAGCGCTACAGACGTCACAGCATGATTTTCCTTATTGATGACGCGGTGTCTGAACTGGACCAGGGGAGAACTTCGCGGGTATACCCTCTTATTGAAGCTAAGGGGCAGGTGTTTATTGCCACACCGCGGCTTGATGTTCCTCTGCGCGCAGAGGTGCTTAACTGTACCGTTTCTGATGGAAAGGTGGTGGTGCGGTGAAAAAACGGAAGGAACCGGAGAAGATCAGTGCTATTTTGGGATCTTTTCTGCAGGATAAAGGCTATGCTTCGATCTGTAAGGAGTACGAGGTCGTTGCTCAGTGGGGCAGTATCGCAGGGGAGCGAATAGCAAACGAGACAGAGTGCACGCGTGCTGAAAACGGCAAGTTATATGTAAAGGTTTTTTCGGCTTCATGGAGACAGGAACTGGTGTATCTTAAAGAGCAATTGCTGGACTCTATCCGGCAGAAAACCGGATGTACCAGTATTAAAGAGATAAATTTCTACTGAACGGGAGTTTGCTCCACGGTAAAACCGTGGGTCACTTCTGGTATGGAGAGCAAAAGTTATGAGTGAGCAACAACAATACACTGCCGGTAACATCAAGACTCTCAAGGGTCTTGAAGCAGTCAGAAAACGTCCTGCAATGTATATCGGAAGCACCGGTTCTCCCGGTCTTCACCATTTGGTCTATGAAGTGGTTGATAACGCAATTGATGAGGCTTTGGCCGGATACTGTGAAAAGGTCGAGGTGATCATCCACAAGGATAACTCCATCACCGTTACCGATGACGGGCGAGGTATTCCGGTTGATTTTCATGAAGAGGAGAACATGTCGGCTCTTCAGCTTGTGATGACAACGCTGCATGCCGGAGGTAAATTTGACGATGATACCTATAAGGTCTCAGGAGGACTTCACGGTGTTGGGGTTTCCTGTGTCAATGCTCTTTCAACGTATCTCAATGCAACGGTGTGTCGTGAGGGGAAAAAGTACTACCTTGAATTTCACAAAGGGGTTGCACAGGGGGATGTCAGGGAGATAGCAGAGACGGACAAGCGGGGAACAGCGGTCACCTTCAAGCCCGATCCGGATGTATTTGAAACGACGGAGTACAGCTTTGATGTCCTCTCAAAAAGACTTCGGGAGCTTGCCTTTCTCAACAAGGGGATAACCATTGTTATCACCGATGAACGTGCAGAAGACAAGTTTCATGAGTTCTGTTACCCCGGTGGACTGGCATCATTTATTCTCTTTCTTGATGAGAATAAAACACCACTTCATCCTGATCCGATCTGTTTTTGTCACAGCAGAAACGGTGCTGAAATCGAGATTGCGATGCAGTACAACGACTCCTACAACGAAAACATTTTTTCATTTGCAAATAATATCAACACGGTTGACGGAGGAACGCATCTTTCCGGGTTCAAAAAAGGGTTGACCAGGTCGATCAACGGTTATATAAGTAAAAACAATCTGGTAAAAAACAAAGTTGAGATGAAGGGTGAGGATCTTCGCGAAGGACTCACGGCTGTTGTAAGTGTAAAACTTTCGAATCCCCAGTTTGAGGGGCAGACCAAGGCAAAGCTCGGTAATTCAGAAGTAATGGGCATTGTTGAGGCTTCGGTTTCGGAGATGCTGGGGGATTTTCTCGAGGAAAATCCTGCGGTGGCTAAAAAGATCGTGGATAAATGTGTGAACTCTGCCATCGCCAGAGAGGCTGCACGCAAGGCGCGGCAGCTTGCAAGGCGTAAAACCGTTATGGATGGCGGAGGACTTCCGGGAAAGCTTGCTGATTGTCAGGAGAAGGATCCTGCAAAATGTGAAGTCTTCCTTGTTGAGGGAGACAGTGCAGGTGGAAGTGCAAAGATGGGGCGTGACCGAACATTCCAAGCAATTCTTCCCCTCAAGGGTAAAATTCTCAATGTGGAAAAGGCCCGAATCGACAAGGTCATATCCCATGAGGAAATTCAGGTTATCGTGCAGGCTCTTGGCACCGGTTTTGGATCCAATGAAGATGAAGATGGGTTTACTATCTCAAAATTGCGTTACAATAAAGTGATTATCATGACTGATGCCGATGTTGATGGGTCACATATCCGGACCCTGCTTTTAACCTTTCTTTTCAGGCATATGCCAGGACTGGTTGAAAACGGCAATGTTTTTATTGCTCAGCCACCGCTTTACAAACTCAAGTCAGGGAAAGAGGAGCGGTATGTGTACAATGAAAAGGAGAGAGAAATAGCCATAAAAGAGTGGGCTGACCGTAAGAGTATCTCCCAGCAGCGCTATAAGGGTCTTGGTGAGATGAATCCTGATCAGCTGGCCGAAACCACCATGAACCCTGAAACAAGACAACTGATTCAGGTCAAGCTTGAGGATGTGGTGGAAGCTGACAGGATTTTTACCATGCTTATGGGTGAAGAGGTGGAGCCACGCAGGCGCTTTATTGAGGAAAATGCAAGGAAAGTTAAAAATCTTGACGTGTAGTTTGTGAAGGCTGGGAGACCAGTCGCCTGCGTGGGGTGTCTGGGGGTTCTCTCCTGAAAACGGGGAGTGCTTAGGCTGGAAGCTCGGCATGCGCCGAAACGACACGGAATGCAGGAAAAAACACTATAGAGAGTAAAGCAAGACAGAGAGTGTAGTAAATCAATATGAATAAAAAAAAGACACTGCTTCTTACCAATGATGATGGGTTTTTCGCCCCGGGTATCAGGTATTTATATGATGTGCTTTGTGAGGAGTATAAGGTCATAGTTGTTGCACCTGAAAAGGAGCACAGTGGTGCGGGGCATGCATTTACATTTCACAACCCTCTTCACTACCGCACTATTGGGAATGAAAAAGGGATGCCGGGGTATGCGGTGAGCGGATCTCCTGCAGATTGTGTGAAATTTGCCATAAGCTATCTGCTTCCAGCCAGGCCCGATCTTGTTGTAGCAGGGATGAATATAGGAGAAAACTCGGGGCTTTCTGCTTTTTACTCCGGCACGGTTGCAGCTGCCCGTGAGGGAGCTTTTTGGGAAATTCCAAGCATGGCTTTTTCTGTTTGTCAGCAGAGCGCAGATAATGCACCCCGGTACGCAGAGAAGGTTCCGGGAATGATAAAAAATATTCTTGATGCCATCAGGGGCGATACAACCGGCAAAAACAGAGTGTTTTACAATGTTAATTTTCCTCCCTGCACTCCTCAGCAGGCCAAAGGCACAAGGGTTACCTGGCAGAGCATGGCATTTTTCGATGACCGGTACGAAAAGGTTGAGATCGAATCCCATGTGTCAAAAGAGGGCTATGTGATTTACGGAGAAAAGAAAAATATTGAACCCTGGAACACCTATGATTCCCGGGCTCTGATGAATAATTATATCACTATCACACCACTTACTTTCGATTCAACTGCCCACGGAGCATTGCCGCATTTACGGTGGCTCGAGGATTGCGAAAGTACATAAAGGGTTACTGTTTATGAGTGAGATTGAAAAATATCAGTCGGTTTTCATTGAAGATGAGATGCAGAAGTCATATCTGGATTATTCCATGAGCATGATTACGGCAAGGGCCCTGCCTGATGTAAGGGATGGACTTAAACCGGTTCACCGGCGGGTTATGTTTGGCATGGATCAGCTGGGGCTTCAACACAGTAAGGCGCCCAAAAAGTGTGCTCGTGTTGTCGGTGATGTTATCGGTAAATACCATCCCCATGGAGACAGTGCTGTGTACGATTCACTGGTGCGTATGGCGCAGGATTTCTCCATGCGCTATCCTATGGTCAGAGGGCAGGGAAATTTCGGCTCCATTGACGGTGATCCTCCGGCAGCTATGCGTTACACAGAGTGCCGCATGACACTAATGGCCGAAGAGATGCTTGCTGATCTGGACAAGGATACGGTTAACTACGTTGCCAATTATGATGATTCAATGGAGGAGCCCTTTGTTCTTCCTGCAAAACTCCCTTTCCTGCTTCTCAACGGTTCCACCGGTATCGCGGTGGGAATGGCAACCAATATGGCACCGCATAATCTTACAGAGGTGGTTAATGCGATCCTTATGACAATCGATAATCCGGATGTGGAGATCGATGACATCTTCAAGGTGATGCCCGGCCCCGATTTCCCTACCGGCGGGATGATTTACGGAAGAAGCGGAATACACAGTGCCTATCATACCGGAAGAGGCAAGGTGGTAATTCGCGCCAGAGCGGAAGTGCAGAAACTTGCCAATGACCGTGAACTCATCGTAATTACTGAAATTCCCTACATGGTAAACAAATCAAATCTGCTTGAGAAAATGGCAGACCTCGCACGGCAGAAAACCATAGAGGGGATCTCGTTTATCCGTGATGAGTCGGATCGCAGGGGAATGCGTATCGTGGTCGGAATAAAAAAGGATGGGTATGGCGATGTGGTGCTCAACAAACTCTACAAGTACACTCTTCTTCAGAACACTTTCGGCATTATCAACCTTGCACTGGTCGATCAGCAGCCTAAACTTTTAAACATTAAAGAGATAATCAGCCATTTTATAGAGCATCGTCACACGGTGGTTGTCCGCAGAACAGAATATGAGCTTAAAAAGGCTAAAGCACGGGCGCACATTCTTGAAGGACTTCGTATAGCACTCGATCACATCGATGAAATTGTGGCCCTTATCCGTGCTTCGGCTTCACCCGATGAGGCTCACTCCAAGCTTATGGAGCGCTTCGGGCTTTCTGAACTGCAGGCCAAAGCGATTCTTGAGATGAGACTTCAGAGGCTCACTGGTCTGGAGCGTGATAAAATAGAGAGCGAATACAGCGAACTGCTCAACAGGATTGCAGACTTTGAAGATATCCTTGCAAACAAGCAGCGTCGTATGGACATCATAAAAGATGAACTTGAGGAGATGAAATCCCGTTTTGGTGATCCACGCAGAACAGAAATTCTCGATGCAACAAGTGATGTTGAAATAGAGGACCTTATTGCTGAAGAGGATATGGTTGTCACCATGACAAGGGAAGGGTACATAAAGCGTACTGCCATCACAACCTACAGGGCACAGGGCCGTGGCGGAAGAGGAATAAAGGGGATGGAATCAAAGGAGAATGACTTTGTTACCACCCTCTTTGTGGCATCAACCCACGCCTATATACTCTTCTTTACAAATCAGGGGCGCTGTCACTGGCTTAAGGTATACAGAATTCCAGAAGCCGGAAGAAATTCCAGAGGAAAGCCAATAGTTAATCTCATTGATCTGCGCCCGGAAGAAAAAATTGCTGCTTTCGTTCCCGTAAGGGAATTTGACAACCAGCACTTTATCATAACGGCAACAAAACTCGGTGTTATAAACAAACAACCACTTTCATCATACAGCAATGTCCGCAGAGGTGGTATTAACGCTATTAATCTCGACGAGGGAGATGCTCTTATTGAGTGTAAACTAACGTCGGGCGATAACGATATTATCCTCGGTACTCGATTTGGGCAGGCGGTGCGTTTTCATGAGAGTGCCGCAAGAGAGCTTGGAAGAAATACCCGTGGTGTAAAGGGTGTCACTTTGCGTAACGGTGATCAGGTGGTCTCCATGATTGTTGCACAAGAGGATCAAAATGTTCTCAGTGTGACAGAGAAGGGGTATGGAAAACGCACTCTGGTAACTGATTACCGAAAGACCAACAGGGGTGGAACGGGAATTATCAATATAAAGGTCACCGAGAAGAATGGTCAGGTCGTTTCGCTTAAAAATGTCGATGGCGATTATGACCTGATGATTATAACAAGAAATGGAATAATTATTCGTGTTGATGTTAACAGAATTTCTGTTATCGGTAGAAACACCCAGGGTGTAAGGCTGATCAATCTCGACGAAGGTGACAGTGTTATCGATCTTGCACTCTGTGAAAAAGAGGTACAAGCAGACAATGATGAAATCGCTTCCGTTGACCCCGTGGAGTCTGAACCTGAAGATAATGGGCTAGTTGCTGAGGATAATCAGGAAGAGGATTGATGCCCACCCCCTCTCCTTGAGCCGTAACCCTTATAACTGAAAAGTCATAGCAAGGTTTCCCCGGGTAGCAGAGACCTGCCCTAGGGGGCCGGGGGCAGAGGTGTCAGATTAAGGAGGGGTGTGTTATATAGCCAACACTGCAGTACGCTCCGTTCTCCCTGCCCGCCTCACGACTGTACGAGTTCTCATTCCCCATTCTTATGGGGGGGAATGAGAATGAAAAGCCAAAAAAGGATGCGCAGGGTGGGGGATTAAATTTCCCGCTACTCCCCCAAAAAGATCTCTCCAAGAGAATCGAGATAACTTCTGACCGCGTCGCGGTACTCTTGGGGGTAGTTATCACCCATGGCTTTGCGCCTGATAAGGTGATAGGTGTCATGATTGATCTGGTCTCCAGGTGCAGGGGTATCGCGGTCGCTGTAGATGGTTTGGGAACGGGTTCCCTTTCGTTCATCCTTTTGGTCTTCCCGTTGGTGAACTGAGAGCGAGGATTGCAGCAAACGTGTAAGAAACCGGTCCTGTTGAGGAGCCATATCCCGGGGAGGGTTACGGAGCAGTTCTGCCAGTCGTCTTGCCTCCTTTTCCAGCTCTTTAGCCCTGTGTTGTGCACCTTGAATGGTCTCTTCCCCATACTCACCTTGGATACGCTTGAGTTCCTCGGCAATAGATTCCTGGGCCTTTCTTGCAGCTTCCTTTGCATCCCGTAGTTCCTGAGAACTTAACTCTTGCCCTTGCGCAGCTTCGCCGAAAAGAGCGCTCATCAGTTCGCCGACCGCGGAGTTGATTGCAGCCTGCTGCTGAGACAAGCCTCTCATTGAAGACATCATTTGTGCACCGTCGGATCCGCCCTGGTCTCCTTGCTGCTGGCTTTCATCAAACATATCAAGAAGCTCGAGTATGGAAAATGCAAGCTGGTCAAGAAGAGAAAAACTTCGTCGCATGGCAGGGGTTCCGTCTCCATGGGACAGAGAGGAGACAACATCCCTGAGGGCATCCTGTGCCCGTCTGTACCCTTCGGCGATTTTTGCCTTGATTGGTGGTGGGGTATACGTGAGACTGTCGGTTTTTGTAAAGCTGCGGGCAAGCGCATTGCCAATAGCCTGTTGTTCAAGAGCGATCTGCGGGTCATCGGGTCTGAAAGCTCCCTGTTGCTCAAGTGTTCTCTGCCAATCTGAAATGTCCAGCACATCCCTGAGCATAGCAAGTAAAGTAGTATAGTCTTTTTCGATCTGGGATGCCATATTGTTGCTGAGCATCTGATTGAGCTGATTGCTTAAAGAGAGGAGTTCTCTGCTCATACTGCTCATCGTTTCCTGTGAAGGGGAACCCTCGCCGAGCATAGATTCTTGTATAGCCTCACTGAGCTGTGTGATACTTTTGGTAGATGGTGCTTTTGACGGGTCACGTTCAAACTGTTGGGAAATGTCGCTGCTCAATGAATTGATCTGATCAAGCAGAGCGCTCTGCAGTTCGCTGTGTCGTTCATGGGATTCAACGTCGGAGAGCAATGCCTGTTGTGAAGCGAGTTTTTCAGCTCTGGCGGCAAGCTCAGAGAGCTGCATGTCTTGTCTGAGTGTTTCAAGAAACTGCAAAGTGTTATCGAGCTGTTCGTTGAGTTGTGGGAGCATGGTTTTCAATTGATCAACAGCCTGTTTCATCTCCCGTAAAGAGAGCTGCTCCTGTTGCTGGTTAAACAGTGCGCTCTCTCCAAACTCCTCTATCAGCTCCTCAATACTTTTTCTGATCAGATCCATCTTATCAATCAATTTATGGTCAACCGTGTGGTCCTCCCTGAGTTGACTGATACTTTTTTGGAGAGAGTCCAGAGCGGTTTGAAGTGAATCGGCCTGTTCCGTAAACTGCTTTTGGAGGTCTTCAAGAATCTGTTTTTGATCATAGGAGAGTTCTTCTTTGTCATCGTCACTTTTAATCAGCTGTTCCAGCATTGCAGAAAGATTGTCCTGCCGTTCTCTGACTGCGCTGAGCTTGTCTTCTGTATATTGATCCCGGTCAGCTGCCTGGCGATGAATTTCTGCCATGGTCGGTATTCTCAACCAAAAGGTGTCACTATAGGCAATCTGGGGGCGTCCAAAGGGCTTGTTGTCTCTGACCCTTAACCAGTAAAAAAGAGTGTCGCCGGTGTAAAGAGAGAGTTCTCTAAGATTCCAGATAAGCTGTTTTTGAACCACCGGCGGCTGCCCCTTTACCTCCAATACCCAGCTCTCTGTGGTGTCCGGACACTCACCATTTCGGCAGTACTCAAGACGCATGTCGCTTATGCCAATATCATCAATGCCCTCCACAAGAAGTGTTTCAACCTGTGCAGGAGTAAGATTTTTATTGGTCCCCGGACTAAGGATAAACGCTTGTGGGGGCTGGTCGGGAATAACCGATATTCTGTACTCTGTAAGAGAACTATTAGTCTGGTCGAGTGTGTCGGTAAGGATGAAAGTATATCTGCTGCTTGCTGTCACCCTGAAATTTGTTGTCGCACTGTTGCCATCAATTTTCATAGTCAATGTGTCCTTGCCGTAAAGCAGGAGGGCACAGCCCAGTTGGCTTGATTCAAGATTGATCTCTACATCTGATCCGGCGTATGCACTGAAATTACCCTGCCCCAAAGGGTATATCTGTTGGGTACCTCCTGTATAGGCCGGCGGTTTTACGGTAACCTGCAAGGATCGCAGCACAGGAGGGGCGGACACATAAAGGGTTTCGGCAGGGGTGGTTGTCGCTCCCAGAGAAAACTGATAGGCCAGACTCTCAGAGATGCTGTCGATAAGAAAAAAGAAGTTGCCTGAGCTGTCTGGTCTCAAGAGGTGTTCACGCTGATTTGGGTTCTCTATAGATGACAAACGCAACCAGGCAGAAGGGTATAGCCCCTGTGCTCCATCAATAGTTAGTTTAACGGAACTGTTGTATGCCACAGTAACAGAGCCGGGTATAACCGTAATTTCTGAGCCCCTCCCCAGCATGGTAAAGGGGAGTTTCCAGTAGTCACTTATTCTGTGGGGCAGGGAGAAGAAGAGGAGCAGGGAGAGTGATGCCCCAAAAAAAAGGGGGGTAATCTGTTTGAATGATGTTTGTCTGAGGGAGATGTCTTTATAGAAAGCGATTTGGCTGGCTGCTTTGGAAAAAAGTTCTGTTTTCAATGACTCTGAGGAGTCATCAGGCTGGCGGGAAATTTCAAGAGCAAGAGAGAGAAGAGGGTGTTTAAGCTCTTTTCTCTTCTCAATAATTGTTGCAGTTTGGATATGAGAGGGTTTGAGAATAACAGCAAGAAAGATTTTCAGTATCAAAGAGACAGAGGTAAAAATTCCGGCGATCATCCATAGAACAGGCAGATAGGTCCAGGGGTACAATGAAAAAAGTGTATCAAATAGTACATTACAAGCAAAAAAAACGGATAGATGAATAGCTACAGCACTGGCAATGCGATCAAAAACGAGGTGCTTTTTTTTGCCTGATATGAAGCGCTGTACTGTTGTAAGTTGCTCATTTATCACAAACTAATGGGGCCCTCCGTTAAAAAACCAGTATAAAACATTCACCCCCATGCGCAGGGCAAGTTCGTGAAGCTCCTGGCCAACATTGTGTACCCTGAGGTCCTCCATGCCGTTTCCTATATCACTGCTGTACGAGTAATAAACAATCATTCTGCCTTGAAAAAAGACACCAAAGCCCTGTGCGGGTTCTCCGTCATGCTCATGAATTTTTGGTAGTCCGGGCAATTGGTAGAAGCTGTTGTAGATAGGGTGGTCGGAGGGGATCTCCACCAGAGGGTTTTGGGGAAAGATGGCAGCGATCTCTCTTCTAAAGAACTTGTCAAGTCCGTAGTTGTCATCGGCCCACAGAAATCCTCCCCCGATAAGATATTTTCTAAGACGCAGTTTCTCCTCGGGGGTAAATCGTACCTCGCCGTGACCGGTCATAAAGATAAAGGGATAGTGAAAGAGGTTGGGGTCGCTGATCTGCACCACTGCTCCGGTATCGCATACCGGCATGTCTGTTCTGCTCTTAGCCGCAGAGATCAGGTTGGGGATCATGGAAGGGCCGGTGTACCAGTCGCCGCCCCCGCCGTATCTGAGCCTTGCAACTGTCAGCTGGCAGTCACCTGAAGAAGGGACAAAAATTGTTAAAAGCATTATGGCAAAAAGGGGCTGTGTAATAAGCGTCAGCTTGAAAGCAGGGAAGAAACTGAATCTATGAGCTGACTTGAATAGTGGTCTCATTAAAACTCCGCAATAGTTGTGGTACAGGGTTGGAGCCCCGAACCCTTCCCCTATACTGAATAGCATTCATCGTCATACACAATTTTTTTACCGGGGCGGGAAAAAATAGTGTAAAAGAGAGAAAGAACAGCTCCAACAATAACCATAGCTAAGGCAGCTTTAACCACTCTGGACATTTGAACTCCCGAAATGAGAAAAGTAGATAACTAAACGAAAAACAACTCTGTAATTTTGCATACACGAGAATTAAGTGTAATCTTCTCTGTATAAGATAACATTTAGCGCTAATGTGGGGTGGATGTTTTTGGATTTTTGGTACATCCTTTTTTTTAAAAGAGTACGGGTCAAAAAAACCGGTTGTATAGGGGGGGTTAGGGTTAGAAGTGGCTACTTGAAACTAGCAGTGGAAATTGGTTTTGATTGGAATTATGAAAATAAAATTTGACATAGCATAAGATGGATGCTATACTACCAAAGAACAGATCTCAACAAAAATTATCACAGGAGGCTGTATGCGTTTTATTGTATCGCTTTTCGCAGTGCTATTGACGTTGTCCGGATTATACGCGCAGGATGGACTGTACGGAACGTTTCTGGTTGGGCAGAAAATCGTGGATTTTGGTCCTTTCAATGAGCTGCTAAAGCAGAATTTCGACCTTGAGGAGAATCTGTTCCCTAATAGCAACTGGACAATGGGTGGTGAAGGGCACGTGGTGATAAACCGAATGTTTGTGGTTGGAGGTAAAGCGTTTGGGATAAGTCACGAACGGGTTATCGATCATGATGTGCAAAGAAGGGTACGTATGACCAGTGGTATGGGTGTAGGTTTTTTGGGTCTCAATATTATCCCTGAAAATTTTGCAGGAATACGGCTCTATCCCAACGTTGGTGCAGGTATTTCATCATTTATTATTCAAAGCAAACGCTCCCTTCCCGAGGAACGAAGAGATTTTGATCTTGTGCTCAGAACTCTGGAGGATGAAATAGTTACCCTTGGAAAACTGGGCCTTATAATTGATGCGGGAGTGGGGTTTGACTGGTACAGACCGTTTAAAAGATTTTTTACCTTTGTGCCGGGGCTTGATCTGGGAATATTAGTCCATGCTCAGGCCGGGTACTCTTTTCTCCCGGGGGACCTTGAATGGAGAAGAGATTTTGATATGGCCGGACAGGATCAAGTTGAGGGTGGACCGGATCTTAAATTTGACGGTTTCTATTTTAACCTGGGATTGGGAATAGGATTGTCAAACTGATACCGTTTTCTCCCGCTCTCAGGGCTACAGCGGGAGAAACTATCCCCAGTTTCCTCTTATCCCCATAGCCCCAAGCACTTTTTTAACCTCTTCCTGTTTGTCTCCCTGGACCTCCACAATGCCCCTCTCCTCTCTTATTTTAAATGTACCACCGCTGCCGCACTTTTTCTTGAGCTGTCGTGCAAGATCTTTCAAAAACGGCTCAGAAGGAGCAAGCCGATCGATAACGGTTACATCTTTCCCGCCTCGGTGCGCTCTCTCAAGTCTAACGGTGACATTCATTTTTCGGGGGTCTAAATCGTGCTGATCTGCACTTTTGCGGCAGTTGCAGGAAACGAGCAGTTTTTTGCACTTTTTACACCTTGTATTTTGCTGCTGATTAGTGGAGTACACCAGGTCAGAATCGTTATGCATAAAAAAATGTCCTGTTTCTGAGAGTTTGAGTGATTTAGTTAAAATAATAGATGTGCAAAAACAGTGTGTGCTCTGTGCAGGGACCCATGAAGCGGGGCAACTGGTGCTAGCGGGGAATCAGAATGATGGTGCGGTTGAGCAGATGAGACCTGAACTGTTTTGTTGTTAAAATCGTGAATGCGGATAGTATCTTGTACAGATTAGTGGGAAACTTTTGGGGTGAATTTGAACAGTTTAGGGAATATTATAACTTACATGCAGTTTTGCTCTAGATTTTCCTTATATTCATATATAAGAGTGAATCATTTTGTCATAAACCAAATGTAGAGGTAAGTGATGTCTAATCGAAAAATGGTCAATGTAACAGCCCTGTTGTTGTCTGTTCTTTATTTTGGGAGTTTTGCACACCAAAACAGCCCTCAAATCAGCAGAATAAGCATTGAAGAGAACGTAATAACAATCGATTTCCCACAACGGGAGGGACGGAGCCACATAGCATTCAGCAAAGATGGCGGGGAGAACTATGAGTCGGTACCTTTATCTGCCGGTACGTTCTCTTTTGCCGACCTTGAAGACGACACTTACGATATCTGGGCCAGATGGGGCAACGGAGAACATCCGCTAAAAATAGGAACCTATACGATTTCACCCGATATTTTTTATATACCGGTTACTTTCAGGGATTTTCACTCCGATCGATCCAATCCGGAATTTGAGCCCTATTGGGTTAAAGCCGACACAGTAAAAGGGATGGTGCAGGACACTCTTGACCATGATGGCAAACCGATTTTAGGCCCTAATCCCA
>SKJJ01000033.1 GCA_007115975.1 Chitinispirillum sp. | reverse complement strand
TACTCAATGCGTGGAGTGGTTTTCAAAGCAGTGATAACTGGCTTTTTCTCTCCTGGGCTGTACCTCAATTTCTTAATGCTGCGGAAATCATGAGATACACTCCTGGCTCAGGGTGGTCGCAAACGGATATCGGGAAGTTTACTGCTATGGTCAGAAATAGATTTCTTCCTGCTATGCAGAACAAAACGTGGGTTAATAATGCGATGCACTCAACAATAGAAGGCCAGATTGCCTGTGCGATATATCTGGATGATAAGGCAGAGCTGACAAGGGCCGTTAGACGCTGGAGAGAGTGGACACCCACCTATTTTTACCTCAAATCCGATGGTTCAAAGCCTTTGACATTAGGTAGAATGAGCTGGGCTTCGGGACCCTACTACGAAGGCCAGAATTATGAAACATGTCGAGATCTTAACCATGCACGACTGGGAACAAGATCGATATTTTTCAGCGCTGAGATGGCCTGGAATCAGGGGGTTGATCTTTGGGAAGAGCAACAAAGAAGGTTTGCTGCCTTTACAGAGCTTCATGCCGGGTGGCTCAGTGGGGATACCAAATACCCTTCAGATATTTGCGGGGGAAATAAAGTGTGGTGTGCAGGAGGTGTTTCCTGGTCCAGCAAAAGAGGGCATCCGCCTGATTGTGATGTGGAACCGTGGGATATTGTACTAAACCAGATCCAGACTCGTCTTGGAATCCCTCTTCCCAGAACTCAAAAAATTACTGAGCAACACCGTCCGTTGTTTCAAATAAGTAGGCGTAATAACAAGTATCAATCTTTAACCCATGCCAATCTCAATCTTAAAGCGACAGTTTCTGTCACTATCACCTCGCCCGAAAACAATGCAACTTTTCAGGAACCGGCAGATATTACCATCACTGCCCAGGCTTCTACCGAAGAGGGTTCTATAACCAAGGTGGAATTTTTTAACGGCAGCACAAAACTGGGCGAGAGTACCTCCTCTCCTCACACCTACACCTGGAGCGATGTGCCAGGGGGCAATTACAGCATCTCGGCCAAAGCAACAGATAGTCATAGCAATTCTGGGACCGCATCAGTCACGGTTGTTGTTTCTGAACAAAAAGGACCTTTCACCGGAGAACCTGTCGCACTTCCCGGAACCGTTATGGCAGTTGAATATGACAAGGGTGGTGAAGGGGTGAGTTATTTTGATACGACACCTCAAAACAGGGGTGCCGAACAGAGAGGTGTAGAATTCCGCCCGGATGAAAGCGTTGATATCGATAACCACCCTGATGGGGGTTATGTTATCGGATGGATTGCAGATGGAGAGTGGGTTGAATACACCGTTTCGGTTGCCCGGGCCGGAGAATATGAGCTGGAATTTCATACCTCATCGCTAAACGGCGGTGGAAGCATTGGCTTGGACGTAGACGGTGAAACGCTTCTGGGTGGCGTAACCGTACCCCAAAATAACGACTGGCACAGCTATACGACTTTTACCGAAAAGGTAACTCTCAATGCAGGTGAGCAGGTGTGGCGTGTCAATATGGAAAGCAGCGGTTTTAATCTCTATAAGATTGTGGTAGAACCTGAAGGATCAACCAGGTTGGGCCACAACACAGCATCTGTTCAAAGTGCCCAACTGAGTTTACTTCCAGCCACTGCTGATTCCCGCTTGTTCTATCTGAGCAGGGAAGCCGACTGGAATATCTATTCGCTTCAGGGGGTAAAATTAAGCAGCGGCCGTGGAGATGTAATCGATATGAGTGCCGTTTCCAGGGGCGTATATATGATCACGTTTGAGGGAATAACCAAAAGATTGGTGCTCAGATAAACTGTTTGAGGAGCCACACTCACTGGCGGTTAATTAAAAAAAAGTATGGTTCACCAAGTGGGGTATAAAATGAACCATATTGATTTGGAAAATAAAAGAAATTTAACTTGAAGGCTGTTGGAGGAGGAGGAGGGTGATTTTTTTCGCAAATAATCGTGCGATTTAGGTAAAGCATAAAGTGAGGTATTTGCTAAAAACGTCCACCTTTTTTTGAGACTTCGGGTTTTAAGATTCTTTATTCGAAATTTATGATTATCCGGTACACTATTTTGTCTGTTTTTTGGTAATGGGCACACAATGTGCCCATTAATTTACTCGTTCTCCATAAATATCCTTCTTTTCTTAAATTAATTAGTAAATTATTAATAGGTATATCCATGAGTACTAAATGCCGTGGGGGGCATTGCATAAGATTGAAAAACTCTAACCGAAGTGCATTTTTGTTTCAACCGATCATAGAATACTGGGATTTACTCTGAAAGTATCTGAGAGGTAGAGAACCTGGAAGCGAACATATCCAATTTAAACGTTTATTGTGGGGGAGCAAGTAACATGAAACTCAGCAAAGCCTATCTGTACATGATCTTTTCTCTTTTGATCTTCTCATCAGGAGGGACTTTCACTGTCAGTGCTGCCAGCAATTTGATACATTATGACTCCAAAGCTCTGGAAGCGGTTAAAAGTGAAATCGCAAAAAAGAATCCCTTTTTCGTAAATGCCTACAACGATCTTATTAAGGCCGCAAACTCAGAGGTCGGCAAAGCTCCTAATCCTGTTACCAACAAAACACAAACTCCACCCAGCGGAAGTAAAAATGATTACCTGAGTCTTGCACCCTACTGGTGGCCCGATCCCAAAAAAAATGACGGTTTGCCCTGGATTTGGAGGGATGGTCAGGTGAATCCCATGACCCGCGGAAACAATACCGACCTGGTAAGATTAAGAGCCTTTTTTAGTGCAATGGAGATTCTTTCGCTTGCCTACTATTTCTCCGATGATAAGAAATATGCCGATAAGACTATTGAACTGCTCAATGTCTGGCTTGTTGACTCTAAGACAAGAGTAAATCCGCATGCAAGATTTGCTCAGGGTATTCCGGGCAGAAACACTGGAAGACAAATTGGAATAATTGAATGGTCCAACTTCTCCAATGTTATGATAGCGACGCAGGTATTGGAAGATAAGGGAGTTCTTCCAGCGACTACCAAAACAGGTGTGAATAAGTGGTTAAGTGAATGGTCTGTCTGGTTAAGAACAAGTGATTTCGGGAAAAAAGAGGCTGCTATGGGTAATAATCATGGTACCAAGTATGATTATCAGGTGCTTGGTTTATTGCTCTATGAAGGCAAAACAGCAGATGCCACCAAATTAGCTAACGATTTTAAAACCAAGCGCATAGCAAAGCAGATTCAACCGGATGGGAAACAGCCCTCAGAACTCAGCAGGACAAAAAGTGTTAATTACTCCACCATGAATTTGAAGGCCATGAGCGAAGTCGCCCTGTTGGCCCGGCATGTTAATGTGGACCTTTGGGCTTACAGGAGTTCTGACGGAAGAAGTATGAGAAAAGCGTATGATTTCCTGAGACCTTATGTCTTAAAACAGAAAAAATGGACCTGGAAGCAAATTAGCAATGGGGGGGCAGAAAATGCACTTGAAACTCTGACAAAACCAATGTTTAGCATAGGAAGCACAATCTTCAATGAAGATTTGCTCCCCCAGAGTGCCAAGGCTGGTGACAGACTCTCTTATCTGGACAAATTGAGATACCCCCCACGTGAGAAGCTTATTGTGGAGGGTGGTGGCAGTGTGACTCCGCCGCCACCAACGTATTCACTGAATACCAGTGTAACCGGTCAGGGTACTGTGGTAAAATCACCTGACAAAACTAATTATGACCCGGGAACAGAAGTGACCCTTACCGCAACTCCTGCAACCGGTATGGAATTCAGCCACTGGAGTGGGGGTGCAACCGGTACCGATAACCCTCTGACTGTCACGATGAATGCAAACCGTACGGTCAACGCATTCTTCACACCGGTACTTCCTGAAGGAATCAAGAAGTTATCAATAATCGCAGCTGAGGCATCGGCTGAACAGAATGATGATCATCTCAAAGAGTTCTCCTATGACGGTGATCCTAAAACCCGCTGGGCAAATGATAATACTTCGGACAACAACTGGATTATCTTTGACCTCGGTGAACCGGGAGTAATCAATGTGATAAAGCTCATGCTCAATGTGGGAGAGACCAGGACCTATCCCCTGAAAGTCGAAGTCGGAGAGAGCACTGAAAATTTCACCGAGGTATGGAAAGGAGATCTTCCGCCAGCAATTGGGCTAAATACAATCGTCGTTACAGAAGCTACCGGGCGTTATCTAAAAGTGAGTATGACCGGGCCAAATTCCGATGGAAGTAATTGGTTTAGTATCTTTCAGACTGAGGTTTGGGGGAAAAGTCAGGGGACTTTTATTCTCTCACCATCAAGTTCTTTTATGCAATCGGTAAATTTCAACCAGATAAAGGGTGGCTTTATCGTTACCGCTCCGGGTGCATCCGCTAAACTTGAGGTGTTTGACCTTAAGGGTAAGCTTCTGTTCCAAAAGAGCGGTGTCTTTCAAAACAGTTTTATTCCAATAAGACAAAGTGGTGTCTATTTTTTGCGTTTTTCAAAAGGTGACCGGCAGATCAACAGAAGGCTTGTTATTCAGAATTGAACAAGTCTGACATATTGATTCAATTGTATTGGTGTGTTTACAGTTTGGGCCTTTTATGGGTTCAGGCTGTAAACATATGAAGATCTGAACTGTTGGTGTAGGCACATAAAAGGGTGAGATTCTGTTTTAGGATAAATAAGTACTGTTTAGCGATTGCCTTTATGAGCAACTTGCCATATAATTAAGAATTGGGCATAGCTATCCAAATTCTATGATGTTTATTTATGCATTTTTAATTAAGGTAGTAAAAAAAAGGGGGGTATATGGGGTTACAGATTGATTCTAAAGGATCACTAAGCCGGTCAAGGAAGTTGCTTTTTTTGATTCATGTTTTATTGCTCAGTTTTTCGTTACAGGTACAAGGCCAAGTGACCCTTGAGTATGAGACCAAAATCTCCGATCACGGGTTGTACTTTGATGGCGATCGTGTAACCGGCAATGCACGTCAAACCAAGGGCAACAGAACTGATGGCAAGTACGATTATG
>SKJJ01000114.1 GCA_007115975.1 Chitinispirillum sp. | reverse complement strand
GAGGTTTTATGGATCAATCAACCACTCTATTGCAGTATCGTATAACAGCCATCCCTCATCGGTCATATTCTCGAAAGCCTGTGGTCCGACTAAAAAACCCAATCGTTTTGCTGGTGCGGGGATGGTAAGCATGGCAGCACCCTTATCGTATGCAAAAATCGCACTACGATTATGTTTTTCCGGATGCACGCCGATAATATGTGCCCCTTGAGATGGCTCTGCATAGGTAACCCTGTAGGCAACTCTGGTGGTAATTGTGACCACACCACTTAGTCCGGCAGCAAGCACGTGAGTAGAATCGGCAATGAGAACAGTTCTGTTTGTTGGTTGCTCAAACACCATTGCCATGTCGATACGCTGGGGATAATCATGTTGAGTGGTCATAAGCGGGATCGGTGCCGTTTTAAAAAGAGACTGAATAGTTGCGGTATCTGCTGATGTTGAAATGTATAGCAGGTTCATACCGGTGGTATCCTTTTCAGTTACAGCATAATCTCTCATAAGGAAAACAGTATAGCCATTTTGTTCCAACCTATTAACCACCTTGAGATCGTTATTTGAGTATCTGCCAACATAGAGAATCTGTTTTGGGTCTGGCGCATAGTGTGTTTTTTCGGCTCCTTCCACTCCAAAATATTCTATCAAGCTAAAATCCTTACCTTCATACCATTCCGGAGCAGATTCTGGTTTGTATTCACGGGGAACGATTGCAAGAGATTTTGACAGGGTTGTTGCGTAGGGCTGATAGTTCTTTACAACGGTCCCGGTATCTGACTTAAGCAAAACATCCTTACCGTAAACTGTCCCATTGTTATTATTGTCAATAGATACGGGGAGGTAGTTTACGATGCTGTTAGTGGCGAATGCGATAATGTTTTGCCCCGGTGGAACGCGGCGTAACGTATATACGCCAGAAGAATCAATGCCTGAGTGGGCATTGGTACCTGGAATAAAAACTCTGATCGGTGCTATGTTTTCATCACTTCTACTTATGACACGTCCTTTTACAGTGACTGGTTGGTGTAAGGTGACATTGTGCTCAATTGCTGCACTCTCTTTGGGGTCAACTATATTCAGCACTTCGCCGACCTTCTCCCCTGTACTATCTTCAGTATACACCAAATAGTTTCCTCTGGGTAATCGCGTAAGCAGATACTTTCCGGAACTATCGGTATAAGTTTTAAAGCTTGCAACTAAACTGTCACCTGCTGCATTAATCACCACCTGTTTCACCGAGACCGCTGCATCCTTTACAGGCACACCGTCGGGAGTTCGTACAACACCAGCCAAGGCAAAGGCATTGCCGCTGTCGGTTGTACCGCCGGTAATATCATCAGAACAGCCGGACAGAAAGGCAAGCACCATTATTGCAAGTAACAGCATAAACCTAAGCATCAGGACGATCCTTACTGTTATTAATAGAGTGAGATACCGGAAAAAACGCAAAATTAAGTTCATACACCTGTGAAGCATCATCGTATTGGGTGACAATCTCCTTTACACGCTCTTTGAATGATTCCAGTTCAACAACAAGAGTTTTATACTGCTCCTGCGAAAGACCCATTGTCATGGACGATATGTGGCGAATAGACTTATCCATCGAGTGCAACGCCTCGATACTGTGTTTAAGCATTGAGTCCACATACGAGCGCACCGCTATACTTTTTATTTGCGAATCTGCCACGATTGATTTTTCGGTTTGAGTGTACATTCCGTCATCCTGACGTTCGACCAGGCCTAATTTTAAAAGCAAAGCAACCGCTTTTCGAGCCTGTGGTGCGCTGATTGCGGGTTGTATCATCTGGGCAATCTTTATAAAGTTATCGTTGAAGGGGAAAATACAGATCAGTTCTCTGATAACGGGAGTATACCAGTTGCTGAAATAGTCATACTCAGCGCCTTGAAGAGTGGTTTCCCTGACAATCCCTTTAAGTGAGCGCAGGACTGCGTAGTGTTCACTCTTTTCACCGGCAGTTTTTGCCTGATTAAAGAGCACCAGATTTTTAAAGTAGATCTTCTCCTTTTCGCTGTGTTTAAGTGCAACACTGAATTTCTCAACCATTTGACGGGTTAGATTGCGTTTGCCGGCGATAACCCTGCTTAAAAATGATGAGGAGCTGATGCCTGCGGCCTGAGCAAAATAGCGATGAGAGAAGTAATGGGTATGTTCTCTTTCATGCTCATAGTATTCCTTTAAATAGAGACGATAGTCGATGTATTCAGTAACACGTTTTTTGCTCATTGTAGTTATATCGTTCCCCAAAAGGCTACCCTTTAATCCTTAATTTACAGAAAAACCATACATTCTTGTGCACAAGACATGTATAAAACCATCAATATTTAAGACCATTATCAAAAACTTGCCACCTTACCCTATAATTATACTAAAATTTTGTGCCCAATGCGATGAGTATTTACTAAGGCCGGTTAATATTAATTAGAAAACTTAAAGTGTGACTATAGATAAGATAGGTCGGTCCAGCCTGGCAAGGGTATAGCCCTAATCCCAACGGGATGGTTTATTTGTAACCCGGCGCTTTTAACTCTGGGTCATGTGCGGGCAGCGCTGCGGTCTCTCAGGATCATCACCGGGGATATATGAATGGCGACAAGTCGAGAAGGCAGCACTGGGAAGATGCTCGGTACCCGGAAAAAAACATGGGTTTTGAGAACGGTACGGCATGGGTACGCGGAAGGTGGCGTGAAGTCGCAATCACTCCCGCCGTTTTAACCGGAAGAATCGCTGTCGTTGGAGTTGGCAATTATTTGACTCTCCTCCTTTGGCCAGTCCCCGTACCCAGATCTTATAGATACCGGGAGTATTGATCTTTATGGGATAACTCATCTCAGGGCCGCTGTTGTCGCGGGGAGAGCTGTGATGATCATCATCTTCGCCCTGCTCACCGGGTAAATTGGTCACGAATCCATCACCGGAATAACAGAGTGGCCTGATCTGTCCTGAACCAAGGTTATCCTGTTCAAATGGCCTCTAATAAATGTTATACGTAATGATCCTCACATTTTTGCGAAATCGCCAGTCTCCCCAAAAGGCCCATACGGGTCATAAGTGGCAATCAGCAGCATCGGCACAGTTCTTGACCGCACTTTTCGGTTTTAAGCCCGGAGAGCTATCGTGTCACGGTCACTGCCTCATCTATTTCGTGTCCGCTGTCGCGACGAACATATCCGGCGGTTTCAACTATTGTTTCGTCCCAAGAGTAGTAACCGGCATATTCCCTTCCGTCTTCTGTAATAAGCTGTACAAGGGTGTGGGGATAATGGTATCGTAGGTTACATCAAGCATCTCTTCAAGACGCAAAAGAATCCGCTCCTTGCGGTATCCGTATGCTTCAGCTTCAGCAGTACCAAACTCCGTGGGGGCATAGATTATCTCAAAGCGGCCGTAGCGGTATATCGCGTTGTCGGTATAACCGGTATTCTGGATACATCCGGGCAACAGAAAAAGCAGCACTAAAAGATAGCGTAAAAGTAAGCCTCCATACTTTTGAAAAGAACATTGGTCAATAGATCGCCACAGTTGCAGGTTCCAAAATATATATATATATAGTGCAGATAAATGTTGTAAAGGTAAACCAGTACAGATGACAGTGGGGGCCATCCTCAACACCCGCTTATATGGCGCAACCAAATATCACCCCTCTTCACCGTAAACGGATGACAACTCACCCCTGCATTGCAACAAAATAGAATATCATGTGCCGGCTAAGGCCGGTTAAAGGTCCCGTATTGACATAATGTTGTTGTCGTAGTCGTAATCGCTCCTACTAAAACGAGCAATACCCGCAGCATCTCATCCTCATACAGGCTGGAACCCCATATCGATCACTTCTCTACCGTTCTCTTCTGCACGTCATCTATCGATAGAGCGCCTTCAGACGAAGGAATGCCTGAGATCCCGGCTTGAGTAGAGGCTCGATGTCGCTGGATGCATAGTTGAATACCTCTATGAGAAAGCTGACAGCGTCGCAACCGATGCTGATAAAAAACTGGTTGAGTTTTCTGTCCACGAACTCAAGGACATATATAAAAACAGTGTGCGTCTTTTCAAATCCGACATCACTGTTGATGACATCGAAGATGCACTCTTCTACCTTGTCCGTATTGAAGCGATCAAGATTGAGGGGGGATTTCTCATCATTTACAACCGACTGACCATCCAACGGCTCGAACTGAATAATACGATACAGTACAAAACTGACGACTACCAGTCTTCACAAACAGAAAAATTAAACAGGCCTAAACGGACCGAAAGCAAAATATCATTGTTTTTGGTCCGTTTCTTTTTAGCCTAACAGTTACGCCAATCCTCTTCAGATGTACTATGTTGGCCAAAGAGGGGGTGAAAATGCCTCAAATCTACTTGGAGGGTATTAACTCTGAAGAATATAGTAACAATTTTCAACAGCGATATTTTGACAGACTTGCTCAAATTGTGGTATTCCTCCTCAAAGTCTGAAAAAGAATGAATTAATTATTTACATTTATTGTGGCTAAAAAAATCTGAGTATTTGGTAAGAGCCTATAAGCTTTTTAGAATTAAATCCAAAATGTCGTTTACGATCTTTATTTTTTTTGAAAAATGTAGAACGGCTGTTATAAAAAGCCCTGTTATTATTCCAATGAAAGAGATTACAATTGTTGGCCTCTTCGGCCTACTTCTCCTCACCACCTGCACCAGCGTCTGATCATCCAGCTCCTCAATCCTTGTCATCTCATACTGCTTCTATAGCTGAAGATACATCTCCAGATTCAGCGTCACCTGTCTTGTAAGCCGCCCCTCCTCTACCATAACTTTAGGGGAAGTACTCATATTGCGTTCCTTAAACCTGACAAGGGCATTTTCACTCCTCTGCAGATCAGCCCTGATCTCATTTAATCTCTCCTCTATGAAGCTCTTCTTTTCGCGGGCCTGGGTCTGAAGAGAGTTACGGATATAATCACTGATCCAATCAAGAGTATATCTGTTAAGGTCGTGAGCAAGCTGCGGATCTGGGGCATTGGAACGAAGGGTGAGAATACCTGTTCGGTCTTTATCTAAACTAAGGATATTACCCCTTCTGATTTTATCTAACCTTGCCATACGGTATCTATGCTGCCAGTTACTCTCTGTTGTATCTTTCTCGATCTCAAGAATCTCCTCCAAAGCAAGAGAATCTCCCCCAAAAAACCACTTTCTCTCATAAAGAGATGTTAAAAACTGCTGGTCCTGAATCACTCTGTCAAGATACTCTGAGGGATCGACACTGCCTCCCCTGTCCATTGAAACCCCTGCCAGAGCTGCAAGCTGACCTACGTTTCCAGCCCCCCCCCCAGGACCGTCCTGTTTTTGTTATAAAATGGGAAGTAGAACTAAAAACCTCCGGTGCCCGCAGTGCATAAATTACACCCGCTACAGTTGCCAGTATAGTGCAGGCAACGATAATGTAGTTTCCCTTCCACAAAATCAATATCAAATCAATAAGAGAGATTTCATCCGAATCCGCATTCCCCTGCGAGGCATAGAAGGCCGTATTCTTTGCAGAATCATTTCTGAGATCGTGGTTTTCCGTCTGGTTCATGGCGTAATTTTCGGAAAAGCTTGTGAGCTGGTGTAGTCCCTGAAGGAATCGGGATAAGTTATTAGGCTTTTGTTTTTGTTAGTGAAAAACAGTTTAATTGAGGGGGGGGAAGGCCAGTTTTTGGGGAGGGAAGTTTTGGTTTTGGAGAATGGAGGGGGTGTAGAAGAGTTGTGCTGGGTGAAACCATATTGACAATACCTCTTTACATTATTTATACAATAGGAAACGTGGCTACTTCTGAAAACAGAATACCACTATAGAAATGGTCATAGCAGTTCAATAGAAGCAGTACTAGTGTATACGCAGGTGGGCGTACATACAATGTGGTGCGCGCAATGTAGACCAGAAATTATTGATAGTCTGCGCCGGGTAAACTGGACAAAGAGGCGGGGCGAGCAGTAAAAAAACTAGTGATTGTGAATAGGAAGGCATAGGAAATTGAATAATTCAGATTTAATGCAGCGAATGGCATTTATCAATGAGGTAGAGAAACTCAAATTAATTGTTCGGCAAAATGTCACTATTGATGGTTCGAGACAGGAAAACAGTGCAGAGCATTCCTGGCATATTGCTCTAATGGCTATTGTTTTATCTGACTACTCGGATTTCAAAAACATAGACATACTGCGGGTTTTAAAAATGTTATTAATCCATGATATTGTTGAGATCGATAATGGGGATACTTTTCTTTATGACAGCCAAGCAAATAAGAGAAAAAATGAACAAGAGACCATGACTGCTAATCGTGTTTTTGGACTTTTACCTGAAAATACCAGAAATGAATTTTTAAAACTTTGGGAAGAGTTCGAAAAAAGAGAAACTCCAGATGCCAGGTTCGCTGCCTCACTTGATGGCTTACAACCACTTATGAATCACTTATCATCTAAAGGGCAGGGTATCATAAAACATAAACTAAAAACACAACAAATAATTGCAAAAAAACAGTATATCCAACAAAGTTCAAAAGAGCTCTGGGAATTTGCAAAGAACATAATTCAACAAAGTGAAGAAACTGGTCTATACATAAAGTCATGATACGATTATAAGAGCCCCCGCGGAAAATAGGAGGTGCAAAGCAGGTACCAGGGCAGCTTGAAAAAACAGCAGCGTCTTTTTCAGCCAGAAAAAACATCCGCATTGCCTGAATTTTTATTGGTACAACACCATTGATAAGCAAGCGCGGATAGTAGGATTGAAAGGGTGCACTGCTGAGACGGTTAGTTAGAAGAAGTCCCGCGGGATCGAGAAACGTGTAATTGTGACAGATAAGAAGGCCGTACGAATAGGGTGCGCGGGGAGAGAGGGAGCAATTTTTCGGTTGTTTGCAGTCATTTTATCGTCTCTGTCTGGAGAGCCCCAGCACCTGTCCTGGAACCCTGCCCGTTCGATCAGTGTTCCCTAACTGAAATTACCGATGGTGCCAGGCAATGCCGATGTTTTAAACAGTCATAAAAAGGTGGTTATTTGTTTGAATTAATATACAAAAACACAGAAATATGTGTGATAAATAAGGATGCTGGTATCCCCTTTCACAGCGCAGGCCTCACCGAGAAGCTCAGGCATCAACTCGCTGTTCAGGCGGTCTACCCTGTTCATCGTCTGGACTCAATGACCTCTGGGGTGCTGCTGCTTGCCTTGAATAAAAAGAGTGCCCGGGAACTATCCCTGCAATTGAGCAACAATGAAATGCGAAAGAATTATGTGGCAATTGGCGCCAATCGTCCCAAAAAGAAGCAGGGTATGATAAGGGGGGATATGCAGAAGAGGAGAAACGGTGCATGGATACTGAAAAAAACAGCTGAAAACCCGGCGGTTACCCGTTTTTTCAGCCGGTCGTTCTCTCCCGGGCTCAGGGTGTACCTTGTTAAACCGCAAAGCGGTAAAACGCATCAGATACGAGTTGCGCTCAAGGCAATAGGGGCTCCCATTCTGGGCGATACGCTCTATGGAAAAGAGCCATCTGACAGAGGTTATCTTCACTCCCTGAGTCTTCGGTTTCATCTGGGGACACAGGAGTATCGTTTCAGGGCATTGCCCCGCCAGGGAGCGTTTTTTACATCCCGGCAGTTCAGGGATACCCTGGAGGCATTTGGTGAACTGGAAAATTGATTTTTGGTGTTGGTTGCCAGCGTCTCAGAAATCATGTAATTTATATATTTACGGGTATTTATAATTTTAAAGGGAAGAGAGATTATGTCATCAAATGTAGAAGATCTTACAATTAACTATGAAGAAGACGGGGTGCTTGTAGTTAAGGTTTTGGACAAAGCGATCCTGTCTAAAGGTGCGTGGGCCACCGTGCTTTATAGATATCAGCAGTGGGAGAAGGCCAAAGATGATTACGGGCCGGACAGATATTCCATCCGCAGGTACCGCAAGGTGAATGATGAGTATCGTCAGCAGAGCAAATTCAATATATCGAGCAAGGAGCAGGCGACAAAACTTATTGATGCTCTTGGCAAGTGGACGCAGGAGTAGGTTATTTTGTGAAAAAGATTGAACGGATCCCGAAAGCCTGTTCAATCTCCTCTGCATGCTTCTGGCTGTAGCAGCAACATAGCAACTTGTCCCCGGGAATATCGGTTAATGGAAAGTCCTCTGCGTGCCGGTACTCTTTTTCAACCGGCCAGTACCCTTTTTTGCCAATAGACTGATAGTGCCATCTCTTCTCCCGGGGTATTTTTTTTGTGGGGGAGGAGACATACTCCACCTCCTTGATCCCAAGCTCCTCGCCGCACACCTTTTCTACTCCTATCCCATAAGGTTCAAATGACATCTGCCCATACCGCTTTCGCCACCGCATGAGCGATATGAACTCTTCGGGACAACGGGAGGTGAAGCAAACGCATTTTTGGCGATGGGGCATGTGACGGTTTGCGGAGATGATTGTTTTGCACCGAAGAATGTTTTTCAGAGTATCGAAAGCGGACCGGGGATAGGAGGGGCTCGTAAGGATGTCCCGGTAGTAGTCTATTTTACGCTCGGTTCGCCAGGCGGTATCGCACGCTCTTGTCCAGTGAAAAAGATACCGACCAGGTGTGGTGCAATGGAGCTGTTCCGGGAAGGGGTACATGTGTGTCACTCCACGGCGATTTTTGCTGCAATAGGGGGATGAAAAGGTATCAGTTATCCTCTCTGGAGCAACAGTTTTCAGGTACTTCTCAAGGCTCCCCCCTGAACGGATCGACAGGGGAATAAGCTCATCGGCAATTTGGATGGCTTTTTGATCGCGCATTTTGAGGTGCTCTTTTTTTGTCTCACCGGGAGAGATAAAGATAAACCGGGTGTTTTTTTCCAGATCAAACTGATAGCGGGTCTCATTGACTGATTGCTCAAAATGAGCGTAACTATCAGCTGGCAGCAGGATTTTCATCCTCAGGGAGTGTTCTCTGCCTAACGTGGTCAAGAGCTCCCAGGTCTGCATACCCACAGAAGTTATCAGGCCCCGGTTGTTCTTTTTCAGGTATAACAGAGCCTCTTTTGCATCTTTTATCCAGCTGCTGGCTGCAGAGGGGTTTTTGGGTTGTCGAGAAACAATGCATGCTGCAAACCTTTTGGGCATCGTTTACCTGCTTTGGTGACTGTTTGGGGACTGTCATTAGTATGAAGGAGAAGGTGAAAGAAAAAGATATATTATCTCTTTTGCTCATTTGGAAAAAAGGTGTGGGTGCACCGCTGAAAACAGAATGGGTTCAATAATTTCTCAATGAAAAGGCTGAAAATGACACTCTGTCATTGCCTGCGCATGGCACCTTTGGTTTCATGGGATCGGGAAAAAAGTGACTAATGTAAAATTTAAACTGCTCCATATCGTATTTTACCGGAGTAGTTGCGGTCAAGGCAGCAACATACTGTCACCCGCAAAAAATCAACCAAAAGAGTTGCATCATGATAGAAGCTGTTTTTAAAAAAAAAATTGTGCTGGTGGCGACCGTGCTGGCGGGTTTACTGGTTTGTAATGGAGTACAAAAAAATGAGTCCTCGTTATCGGTATCCCCTCACATCAAAGCGATTACTTCCGTTGAGGAGTTTAATGCAGTGTTTCTCTCTTCCGGCAGCAGGCTTCTTGTTTTTTATCTGTATGCAGACTGGTGCGGTCCCTGCAGAATGGTAACACCAATAATTGAGAATGTGGCCGACGCAATGAATGAGAGAGCCGATTTTTTCAGCATCGATATTGATAAGAGCCCGCAAATCACCGGGATATTCAACACAAACAGTATCCCCCATGTGGCACTGGTTTCAAATCAGACCGTGGTATCCTCTCTTGGCGGGGTGCATGCGGAGCAGGAGTATATCGATGCAGTTCAAACGTTCTCCGATCCACAGAGCCGCTCCGAACCTGACGGGCAGATTATTGATGGAATACGGGTTATCACCATAGATGACGACAGTGCACCTTTGCGGCTCAATGTGTACAGGGGAGAGGCCCTCAGGCTCATTTTTGGTGAAAGTGAATACGACAGGACGGTTTCAATCTCTGGGATGGGGCAGTTCGGTAGTGCAAAAAAGGGAGAAGAGCTGGCGATCTCATTTACGGTCAGGGATGTCGGGGTGGTCCCCTTTGAGGTCACCAGGGTTGTGAATGGTGAATCTGTTACTGTACAGGGGGGTATTGTGGTGTCCGGTTTTGTTGCACCTGAAGGCAATCAGTTTGTTAATCTTTTTGCATCGGAGGCCAGGGAGCTTATAGCCGATTCGGCTGTGGTGGTTTTTGATGTGAGAACCGATCATGAGTACCTCGGTGGCCATCTGGAAAATGCTGTTCATATCCCGCTGGATCAGTTGGAACAGCGGATTGGGGAGCTCTCAGAATACCGAGACAAGCCATTTCTTGTCTACTGCAGATCAGGAAACCGCTCCGTGGTTGCTTCACAGATACTTATGAGAAATGGGTTTCACCGTCTGTATCATCTCAGAACGGGAATCAGGGGCTGGATCGCTCAAGGGTATGAGTTGGTGCAATAGCGGTGGTTCAGGGCAGCGAGAAACCTACATTGTTGTAGTGGTAATCCTTCTTCCACCGCTCAGGGCCGAAATTCTGTGGCTGCTGCCATCGCTCTATGCGGCGCAATCTTATTCCCCATCATGTTGTTAAAGCACCAAGATTGGTATTATTTTCAAAGAAGCCACAGTTATTACAGTAATAAGTGGTAACCATTTTAATTACGGGAACAACTATAATGAAGGCTATAAAGATGGCCGAATACTTTTTGAGGACAGGGGGTGCTATATGCATATCAAAGTAAAAAATAACGTGGACTGGGTAGGGAAAATTGACTGGCAACTGAAAAAATTCCACGGTAACGAGCTGTCTACAAACCGCGGCTCTTCCTACAACTCCTACCTCATAAAAGAGGAGAAAAATGTACTTATTGATACCGCATGGAAACCGTATGCAGAGGAGTATGTGGCTAATCTCAAAAAGGAGATAGATCTGGAGAAGATCGATTTTATCGTAGCCAATCACGGGGAGATCGATCACAGCGGAGCACTGCCGGAGCTTATGAAGCAGATCCCCGACACACCGATCTACTGTTCTGCAGCAGGCGTTAAATCCATCAAGGGTCACTATCACCAGGACTGGAATTTCAGGGTGGTGAAGACCGGGGACCGGCTGGATATTGGTAACGGCAGGGAGCTTGTTTTTATTGAGATGAAGATGCTGCACTGGCCCGACAGCATGGCAGCCTATCTGACAAAAGACAATATCCTTTTCAGCAATGATGCATTTGGGCAGCACTATGCAAGTGAGCACATGTTCAACGATCTGGTTGACCAGGGGTGTCTGTATGAGGAGGCGTTGAAATATTATGCCAATATCATTGCCCCGTTCAGTCCTCTTGTGGAGAAGAAGATCGATGAACTATTGGCACTGAATTTTCAGGTGGATATTATCGCAACCAGTCATGGAGTGATATGGCGCGATAATCCGGCGCAGATTATCGAAAAGTATCTGCAGTGGTCAAAGGGGTATCAGGAAAACCAGATAACCATTCTCTACGATACCATGTGGGATGGGACCAAGCGTATGGCTGAAACTATCACTGAGGGGATTAAGTCCAGGGACAACGATGTTACCATAAAGTTGTTTAACATGGCCAGACACGATAAGAACGATATCATAACCGAGGTTTTCAGGTCGAAAATGGTTCTTGTGGGATCGCCTACTGTCAATAGGGGGGTAACCACTGCGACTGCCGGGATTCTGGAAGAGCTTGAGGGGTTGAAGTTCAAGAACAAAAAGGCGGCCGCATTTGGCTGTTACGGCTGGAGTGGGGAGTCGGCGGCAAGAATAGGTAAATTGCTTGAAAAGGCGGGGTTTGAGGTTGTCAATGAGGGGATCAGGTGTATGTGGAATCCTGATGAGGAGAGTCTTGAGATGTGCAGGAAATTTGGTATGGAGGTCATTACACGGTGAGTGTGTTTACCAAAAGCAAGAGTGAATTCAAGCCCGCAGTATTGGCACTGATTGCGGTGCTGTTCTTCTCCTGTCTTACCCCGTATCAGCAGGTTGGAAGACAGCCATTGTCCGGGGAGAGCAAGGAGCAGCCCGCGGTAATTAAAACCGAAGAGGGGGCGGAGAGCGTCTCGTTTATAGTCCAGTTTACCGATTCTGAGGATCGTGAGGGTTTCATACAATCGTTCAACCGTTTCCTGATCCGCTCACCCTATGAATTTGTACTGCTGGATTCCGGCAAGGATTTTGTTCATATAAAAGTATCTGCCAAAAAGGTGCCGGTGGTTCCTCCAAAGCAGGAGGAGTCTCTTGGTTTTAGTCCTGTTGAGCCATTCAAGTTTGATGAAAGTTTTATTGAACAGATGATACCGTCTGTTGATACAACCGAAACAGACACTTTGGTTACAGGGGGCATGCCGGCACGGGGTGGAGAGATCACCCTCTACTCGCCCCGATCATTTACCGACCGCACCATTATGGAGCTGCTCAATGGCTCCCCTTTTGACGGAGAGCCGGGGTTGTTTACAATCACCGATTCATCGCGCAGAAGAGTGGAGCTTCAGTTAAATGGCAGAGTTGTAAACGGGGCAGGGGAGGCGGTTTCTGCTCTGGATCTGATACAGAGCTGGACTGCCATGATACGGGAGCTGCCGGCCGAAGGGATTGCTCTTTTCAGACATGTTCAGGGGGTGGAAGCATTTATCAGAGGTGAGGAGCCGGTGATACGGGGTTTCTATGCTGTTGACAGGAATACTCTGCAGCTGCGAATGGCGCAGCCCGACCCCCATGCTGTAAAACGGCTGCACTCATCCCGTCTGCTCTGGAGTGGCCTTAAGCTGGGTCCTTACTACACGCAGGGCACTGGGAATGGCAATCTGCGTCTTATGCCCAATGATAACAGCCGGGGGGGCAGTGAGCCCTACCTTGAGAAGTGCTATCTGAGACTCGGTGGTGATTCCAACCCGATGCTCTCATTCTCTCTGGGCCGGATCGGTGCCGCAACCCTCTACTCATCTGCCGATCTTCAGTATGCAAGAACCAATCTGGCTGGGAGTACCACTCTGCACAGGCTGCCATCTGAAAGGTATTTTGTCTCCTCAAGGATAGAAAACCCCGACATCAGAAAGTTTGTAGCTAAACAGGTGAGAGCAATAGAGTTTCTTAACAGTTTTGTTAAAGCGGAAGGGGAAGTTATTGCTTCTGTTGAGCTTGCTGATTATAACAATGACCATCTCTATTCAGGGGTGCTCACACAGCCTGCAGTTCAGTCACCGCTGCAGATTCTGTTTGTGGACAGTGATCCGGTGTCAAAGAGTGTTGCTGAAAAAATGTTTGCCGATATAACCCATTCCGGAATTCGCGCACAGCTCAACGGTATCTCAAAAACAGATTATCAGAGAGCCCTTGTCGCCGGGAGTTATGATCTTGCAATAGGCTGGGCTTATGAGGATGTTTTGACAGACCAGACTGAGCAGCTCAGGGTTGCGGCAATCTGGTTTGATGATAACAGTGATGCTGCAGGAAGAGTTGAGCAGTACAGGGAAGTACCACTGTTTTCTGTTGACCGGTTTCTTCTGACCAGCAATGAGTTCAAGCTTCACGAGGGCCGTGTTGGTGGTATCTTTACAGCCTGGGAGCAAGAGACGGTGCAGCAGGATCTCTGGCAGGGGGAAATACAAGTGGATGAGGATCAGGAAGAAGAGGATATTATTTGGGATCTGTACTGATCCGGGACGGGTATGTAACCGGGAACCGGGGCGGGGCAGAACCTGCCCCTGAAAAATAACCAGGGAAAAATGTGATTATACCGGCGGTATTCGCATCACAACTCTCCTGGTTCAGCTTTAAACAGCCTTTTTCTTTTGAAAATAATTTTTCTAGTAATGGTACGTGCGCAAGTCGGGTTAGTGCGGGCAACAATGGTGTGTCTGTCGTGCTCGTTGCGTCTCTTCTCATCCTGCCCCCTATTTCACTTCTCTGTTTTTCTCTCAGCGTTATCATCTCCGTTTATCTGCGCCATCTGCGTTTTAATCCTGCGTCATCTGCGATCTGCGTTTAACCGATGCTCAGAAGGTAGTCTCTCACGGCCAGCCAGGTTGTTGTGGGATCCTTTTTGTTATCGGTGATCTGTCTGAAATTCATCCCTGCAGCTTTGGCTCCTGCACCGTCGGTATCAGTTCTGTCTCCCACAACGAGAATATGGCAAGGGTCGATATCCCATTGCCCGGCAATCTCCATAAACGGGCGTCCTGATGGTTTTAGGGCACCGAAGCTTTCTGAGGAGGTGATCACGTCAAAAAAAGAGGGTTCAATGGCCAGTTTCAGCAGCCGTTCCTTGACTTTGTCGTAATCAGAGAGAACAGCAAGTTTCAGTTGATTTTTTTTAAGTTGTTCAAGGGTTTGGTTGATATCGGGTCGGCTGTTTTTGAAAAGGAGCATGGAGTCGATGAAGGCCGGATAAAATGTTTCATCGATCCACTGTCTCATAACTTTTGATGAGCACTTTTCGGTTTTGGAGAGTGCATCGCAAATCTGATCCATCAGTTTATCTCTGCTGTTCATATCGATACCGGCAAAACGGTTCCGTTCCTTTATGAAGCGGGGTAATCTGAGGATATTGGGAAAGACCCTGAGGGTGATAAAGGGGCGCATTATCCAGTGCATCCGGTACAATGTGCCATCAAGGTCAAAAATTACTCCTTTTACATCGGTAGCCATTTTTTTTGTTCTTTTAAACTGTTTCACCGGCAGCTTTGTATATATTGTCAAAGAGGGTGTCGAGGAGCTGGTAGGGAGTTGATGAGAACGCTACTCTGAGCAGATCTCCCTGTGCAATGACACCGGTATCGTATTTGTCTAACAGTATAGTTCGTAGGTGATCGGCGTTACCTGATTGTACCTTAACGCACATGAAGTAGCCGGAATTGAAGGGCAGTGGTACGATGTACTCACGGTACTCGGGATGATCGCTCAGGATCTGCTTAATTTTAAGGTATCTTCTTTTGAGCACATCAAACTTCTCTTTTTTCTCCTTCTCATAGGCGTGGCTCTGATATGCCTTGAGCAGAAGGTTCTGGGCCAGGTTTGAAGCGTTGCTGATATTGCCTCTTATTGCACCGCCAAGTTTGGATTCAAGGGCACTGTATAGAACAGGGCTGTTAAGTGATGTTCCGAAGGTCACGAATCCGACCCTGAATCCCCATACGTAGTCTTCCTTTGTGGGTCCATCGAACTTCACTGCCAGAATGCGTTCGTGGGCATTGGCAAGATAGACAAACATCGACTCGCTTATGATCCCCTCTTCATAGACAAGGCCAAAGTAGGCATCATCGAGAAGGACAATCAGGTCATTGCCGGCATCTGCAGCAGTTGTTAAAATGGAGGTGATCTCCCGGGCCTCATCGTTGGAGACCGTGTATCCGCTGGGGTTATTGGGAAAATTGAGTATAACTATTTTTTTGCCGGTTTTTTCTGAAGAGAGTTGTTGTTTAAGGCCACTGGTATTAAACTTTCCGTCTTTGGTGAATGTTGGGAACGTGGAGAGACTAGCGCCATAGGCCTGTTTAAAAACGAGATCATAATTTTCCCAGTAGAGGTCGGGCAGTATAATGGTATCCCCTTCATTTACAAAAAGGTACCCGGCCATGGATAAACCGTGGGTCAGTGCACTGGTAACCACCGGCAGGCTGGTGTTGAGATCCCCCATAGAGGGGTTTTTTTCGTGTTGCATCGCTTTCCACATTGAACGGATTCCGGGATTGCCATAGCTTGGCGCATAGGAGTAGGACTCTTTTTGGATCTGAAGCATGGTGTCGATGGAGTCCAGCACCATAGGTGCGCCGTCATCTTCCAGGGATATCCCTATGGTTGCATTTATACCCGTGTTTTTGGCTTTTGCGGTCTGGGCAAGGATCCCTTTTCTTGGAAAGTAGATCTCTTTGCCCCGTTGGGAGAGCATGTGAAGAATGTGGGGGTTTGCAGACTCAATTGCTTCATTTAATTCAACTGCCTGGGGATTTAGTGGCATGGAAAAGTGACTCCCTTTGGATGCCCGCATAAAAAAGAGCCAAAAAGCGCTCTGAATAAGAGGTCTTTGGCTCCAATTGGTAACGTGTAGAGTTTGTGCATAATGGGGAAAAATAAAGTGTGCCCATTTTTGAGTCAATGAAATGAGGGGCGGTGGTAATATAAGCCAGGGAGATGTCTGGGGTGCCCGATGGGTTGAAACGGTGATGGGTTGAAACCCAGAGGCGTGGAAACCATCATGTGCCTGCAAAAGCGTTGTCAATAAAACCAAAATCTCCGGTATCCCAGCACGAATTATCATATATATTCTTTTTCATAATGAAAAATACTCCTCTGTCTAACGCTCACGATAAATTCTTCAAGGAAGCGTTCTCCAGAAAGGAGATCGCCTGCTCATTTATTCGCCATTATCTGCCTGTGCAGGTAAATGAGCAGATAGATCTGACAACACTCGCCATTCTTAAAGACTCTTTCATTGACAAAGATTTCAAAGAAAATTACTCTGACATGCTCTATAGTATCAACTTTAGCGGAAAAAAAAGCTACATCTATCTGCTTGTTGAGCACAAGAGTTATCAAGACATCTTTACCGGATTCCAGCTTTTGCGTAACATGGTGAAAGTTTGGGAGCAGTATCGCAAGGAGAATGAAAAAAGTAAAATACTGCCACTGATACTACCGTTAATTCTTTATCAGGGCAAATCCCCCTGGCCGTTCACAACCGTAATGGGCCATCTCTTTGCAAATATCGCAAATATGGAAGCATACATTCCCGAATTTAAGAGGGAGGTATTTGAGGTTGTATCTCTTGGTGATGAGCAGATAACGGGGAATGCCATGTTGCAGATCTTGCTATTGGCGCAAAAGCATGTCGATTCCCCGATTATTGCCACTGTGCTTAGAAAGATAATGGAACTGTATATCCATGCTACACCTCCTGAGTGTGACCGGAATTTTCTGGAAAGCACCGTGCGGTATCTATTTGCGACCACTAACAGGAAGCGGCATGGAGAAATAGAAGCAGTGCTGAGTGAGTATGCGAGAAAAGGGGTGGTTGGTGTGGATTCAATAGCAGATAAACTGAGACACGAGGGTAAGCTTGAGGGGTTGGAACAGGGTAAGCTTGAGGGGTTGGAACAGGG
>SKJJ01000068.1 GCA_007115975.1 Chitinispirillum sp. | reverse complement strand
GGTGACTGCCACTCTGCTAAACAGCGCTGCAGATACCGCATACATGCGGGTAAGCAGGGCCAGAGACAGCATTCAGATTTTTTACGGCGATACTACTCAGGAGCACTATCCGCCCCGCCTTGAAGGGACCATCGGTGAGAGAAAACCGGTAACAATAAAAGTGATGGAATACGGTACAGATGGGAGATCCTCCCTTGCAAATTACGATGCAGAAATCGAGTTCATGACTGTAGATAGTCTTGCAATCTATACAAGTGAAGATTCTCCAACTCCGGTTCAAACAGCAGCACTCAAGGGTGGAATTGTCCAGATATGGGTGACTGGAACGGGTAATGTTGATAATGGCACACTGCGGGTAGAGATGGTTGATAATGATGATGTCATGGGTAATGAAAAGTCTCAAATCAATTTTGTTGAACTGACCCCCGGTATAGAATACGGGGCAGTGTATGCCGACAGCGGAGATGGAAGTGTCAATCGTATCTCCATTCTCTATACTGATGAACTGCGGAATATACCAGACTCAATACAGATCTATTGGCCATCAAAAAACGGCCACAAAAGGACTATCAGTGGCAGCAGTTATTTGAGAATAAATCCTGCTAATCGAAGGCGGTTGTCTGTACTCCTGCCGGATCCGTTTCCGGAAAGAATTACCACCTTCACCGGCCAAAATTTACTTGGGGTTTCAAGTTACCATAACCCCTTTACTCCTGAGGTTCCTCCGCACAGTGATTTTCGTGTGGTAGACAGTGTCGGGCCATTGATCGCTACCGGAGTATTGCTGGAAAACAATGATTTTGGTCAGCCTGATATACTGTATCTCTCTTTTACAGAGCCACTCAGGGATCCCGCCGTAACTCTTCTGGGTGAGTCACTTCAACTCATTAAACCAACCACCGGGGGTAGGTCTGATCTGTTTGTAGAGGACATAGTGCAAACGCAGAATCAAATCCAAGGTCAATGGATATACCGGCTGACTGTTCGGGGTGCTGATCAGGACAACCCCCCCATGGTGGGCGACAGTTTGCGGTTTAACCCTGATGGTAATGTGCGGGATGTATATGGGGTTGGGGTACACCCGAACAATAAACCCGTTGTTTTGACTTTACGTGAAGTACCCCCGGAGATCGATTCTGCTTTCTATTATGACCAAAATGCGGACGGGGTTATCGATAGTGTAGTTATACATTTTAACAAAGACGTTTCGCTTAACGATGCAAGCGCACATTTACAGTGGGCTGATGGAGAAGATATGGGGGTCAGGACCATCTCTTTTTCCTCCCCATCGAACAGCTCGGTGATAGTCATTATTCCTGATAACGAAAAAATCAGGACTGAGGGTCGCTTGCTTGCAACTGTAAATGTTGGTGGTTTTTCTGAACCCATTCAGAGTATGGTGAATGACAGAGCCGCACCTGTTATAAAAAGCGCTAACTATATCAGTGGAGAGCTCGTAGAGGGTGAACCCGGAATAGATACACTGATTGTAAGTTTCAGTGAAAGATTGCGCTCGGATGTTATAAATTTTGATGAGCCGTTCATATTTGTTCCGTATCAGGGGGGGGGTGAATATCGACTCATACTTGAAAATGTCCGCTCCTCTAACCGGGAAACCTTTACTTTCCTCATTATCGATTTCATGGGTTCACAGGAGACCGTGCAGGAGGGTGACTCTCTCTATATCAATCCTCGGGCAGGTATAACAGACCAATCCCAAAATGTTCAGGATAATCCGATAAACAGACGTGTGCAACTGGAAATAGCAGAAACCCCCGTTAAAATCACTATAAAAGTGGGTCCCAATCCATACCGGATTGGAGATGCTGGGTATGGTGGAAGAGATGGTTTACCCGTTCAAGAGGGCATAACCGTTCTGGCGGAAGTTATTAGTCTGGGGGTTGTTACCGTAAAAATTGAGGGACGCATTGCAGTGTATGATAATCTCGGAAACCTACTCCATGTAGGGGATCTTAAAAATGATTACAACCCCAGAGTGTTTCTGCACACCTGGGATACCACTAATGAAAATGGCAGATATGTTTCCGAGGGAACATATCTTATAAAGGTGAATGTTATTGATGGTGAAAACGGATCAGTTCTGGCAAATCGACAAGTAAAAGTATCGGTTAAAAGATAGGTCCAAAGGTGAGGTCTCAACAGAAAGGTCGTTGCTGTTTGTGTCGTGGTAATCAAACGTACCTCCATACCGACTGCAACGGCTCACCGCCTGGGGCGGACTGCTTGTTGTTAAGCATACAACACCCCACCAGGGGGCAGGATCAGCTCCTGGTCCAAACCCGTTTCCCCCACCAGGCCATCTGCCACTGTGTATTCTCCTTCTCTGTTTTTTAGCTCATTTCCCGATACCCCAAGTGTGTTCATCCATCTGTGGATCTGTTCAAAGCTAAAGGTGCTGCTATCGCAAGCCGCTTGTTCAGATCTGGATAAGAGTACGGAGGCAGAGGGTGTTGTCTGCGCAGGTAAGAATGAACAAATGAGCCATGCGGCCACAAAGATACTTGATGCAATTGTGTGGTAGTTTGTAGATTAATACAGGTGCAGCGCTATGAAATATTGCACCACTGAGAAGACCACTATAGACTAAACAGATTCAACAAACAAGATATTGGGGAAGAAGTTATATTATAATAAGTGTCCCCCAGCGGTTATCAACCTGAAGGGTGGAATTGTATCCTGAATAGTGTAAGCGAAGAGACCAGCAAAGGAGTGTATATGAAAATCTGTAAGAGTGCGGTAAGTTTAGTTACTGTTTTTGCCCTGTTTTCTGGGTTGTATGCTACAACGGTCAGGGATGTTGATGGTAACGTATATAACATTGTTGCCATCGGTAGTCTGGAGTGGACTGCAGAGAATGCAAGGACAACCAGATACAACTGTGGTACACCGCTTCCCCAAGTTAAAGCAATTGAAGAGTGGAACGAATTGAGTACACCGGCGTTCTCCTATTACAACAATACAACAGATCGGGATTCAATTGAAAAATTTGGAGCCCTTTATAACTGGTGGGTGGTTAGTACCGAAAATCCCAGACAGATAGCTCCAAAAGGGTGGAGGGTTCCCACCGATGACGACTGGGATGTTCTGGCAAATTATTTGGTTGATAACGGGCACAATTGGGATCAGACAACTTCGGGATTTAAAATAGGGAGTGCACTGGCTTCCAGTGCCGGGGTGTGGTCTTCGCACGGAGAAACCGGTGATGTTGGTAATGACCAAAGGAGTAATAACAGCAGTGGATTTGCAGCGGTGCCAGCAGGGTCCCGCTGTTACTTCGGGCATTTTGATGGAATGAGGCGATTGGGTTATTGGTGGAGTAGTACGGAGCGGAGTGAAACATTCGCTTTTTTTCGCTATGTAACCTACAGAAAAGGTGATTTTTTTCGTGAATCTATCGATAAGGGTCATGCTTTTTCTCTCAGGTTTGTAAGAGATCGTTAATGGTACTCTTTTTTGGTTATCACGCTGGGAAAAAACTTCTGGCTTTTGGGAAAATGGAGTAGATACGGTCAACTTTGATAAGGGGTTTTAGGGGATAATATGCCGGTAATCAATCTTGTGATGTTTGAGGGGCGATCAAAAGAGCAGAAAAAAAATATCATTGCCCAGATCAAAAAATCTTATAATGAAGCATTCAAAATAGAAAAAGATATTTTGCACTTTCGGGTGAATGAATATGATCATTGTGACCTGGTGGTCCCCCAAATCTGTTCAGATAATTATGCCTCAATTGAGGTGGATATGATGCCAGGGAAAAAACAGCAGGAAAAAGAGTTGTTTTTTTCCTTTCTGGGCAAAAATCTGCAGCAGATGGGAATCGAATCAAATGACATATACATACGAATTCGTGAACCAGCGTTGGAGAATTGGTCTGTCAGGGGAAAGACAGGTGCAGAGATCAGGAATAACAACAGACAAAACAACGTATAAATAACAGTCATAATTTTCAAAAAGAAAATCAACATATCTATAAGAATTAAAGGAGGAGTTAAAGAGATGGAACAGGCAACAATAAATCGTGCAGCAGATAATATCCGTATTCTTTCGGCCGCCATGGTGGAGAAATCCAAGTCAGGGCACCCCGGAGGTGCTATGGGTGGAGCAGATTTTATTAATATCCTCTATTCAGAATATCTTAACTGGGATCCCGATGATAAAAGCTGGATTAATCGTGACCGTTTTTATCTTGATCCTGGTCATATGTCACCAATGCTCTACTCTATCTTGACACTGGCCGGGAATTTTTCGACAGATGACATCAAGGATTTCAGACAGTGGGGAAGTTGTACTCCCGGACACCCGGAGCGTGATCTTAAGCGGGGTATTGAGAACACCTCCGGCCCTCTTGGACAGGGACATGCCATGGGACTTGGTTCAGCCATAGCAGAACGGTTTCTGGCTGCCCGGTTTGGTGAATGGATGGCTCACCGGACCTATGCTTATATTTCCGACGGTGGAGTGCAGGAAGAGATCTCCCAGGGGGTAGGACGGCTAGCAGGACACCTTGGCTTGAGCAATTTTATAATGTTTTTCGATTCAAATCAGATTCAGCTCTCAAGCACCACCTCCGATGTTACCAGCGAGGACACCGAGGCAAAGTATAAGGCGTGGGGGTGGAATGTTATCACCATCGATGGAAATGACCAGAATCAGATCCGCACTGCCCTGGATAGTGCTCTGTCGCAGGATGAAAAACCTACCCTGATAATAGGCAATACAATCATGGGTAAGGGGGCTGTCGATAAGGATGGCAACAGCTTTGAGTCACAGGTCTCAACTCATGGTATGCCGCTTTCTGACACCGGCGCATCATTTGAAAATACCGTAAAGAATCTTGGTGGTGATCCGGCCGACCCCTTTTTGATTTTTCCCGATGTGGCCCACTATTATGAAGAGGTACTGAAAAAAAAGAGAGCATTTGCGCAGGAGAAAAAAAGAGAGCAGGATAAGTGGGAAAAGGAAAATCCGGATCTTGCTGCAAAATTAGCCTCATACATGAATAACGATATCCCGCTTATGGATTGGGAGGGCATGGAGCAGAAGTCCGGTATCTCAACCCGGGCCGCTTCAGGGGCTGTCCTTGGTGAGTTGGCGAACAAGTGTTCCAATCTCATTGTCTCCTCTGCAGACTTGTCAAACAGCGATAAGACCGATGGGTTTCTGAAAAACAGCAGCGTCCTGAAAAAAGGTGATTTTTCCGGTGCCTTTCTACAGGCTGGAGTTGCAGAGCTTACCATGGCTGCCGTGATGAATGGTATCGCGTCACACGGCGGGGTGATCGCTGCTTGTGGAACATTCTTCACTTTTTCAGATTATATGAAACCTGCGGTGCGCTTGGCTGCACTTATGGAGCTGCCGGTTATTTATGTTTGGAGTCACGATGCATTCAGGGTGGGTGAGGATGGTCCGACCCACCAGCCTATCGAGCATGAAGCACAGGCACGCCTGCTTGAAAAAATGGACAACCTCCATGGAAAAAGAAGTATGTTGGTGCTGCGCCCTGCTGATGCAGTTGAAACGACGGTAGCCTGGAAAATGGCTCTTGAAAACAGAGCCGTCCCCACTGCACTCCTTCTCTCAAGGCAGAATATCACAGATGTGCCGCCAAAAGAGGGGTCAACACGATATGTGGATGCCCTTGGAGCCCAAAGAGGGGCATACATCGTTGCCGATTGTGATGGTAAACCTGACCTGATTTTGGTGGCAAATGGTTCGGAAGTCAGCACCATGATCGAAAGTGCCGAAGTTTTGACCAGAGAGAAGGGGATGAGCGTGAGAGTGGTTTCAGCTCCCTCCGAAGGCCTCTTTAGTGAGCAACCAATCGATTACCGGCAGACTGTAGTTCCTTTTAATCTGCCGGTGCTGGGGCTTACTGCCGGGCTGCCAGTGACGCTGCAGGGGATGGTCGGGCCTTTGGGTCGGGTCATTGGCATGGAGCGGTTCGGTGCTTCGGCCCCCTATAAAGTGTTAGATGAAAAGTTTGGCTATACAAAACAGAATGTCGTAAAGCAGGCTGAGGCCTATTTGGCAGAGTATGTCGGCCTCTTAAACAGTATATCACCGGTTGATTGCGTGATGTAATCTTTCGTTTTCGTTGATTGAATGCACATTGAAGAGGGTGTTGTTTAGTCCTGTTCCGCGACTCAGTTGCGCGGCGCAGGACGAATTGTTGGTGATTGGGCACTGCAGCAGCAAACATGTTACCCGTCTTCATGTTTATCAGGATATACGATCAATTGCGCTCTGAGGTACCCGGCTGTTTCAATTGCCGGGTACCTCTACTTGGCATAGTAACGGAGTGCTAACAGATTGGATATCATAAAAACGGCACTATTGTGAAAAGAATCTGTAGTGATGTTTTGGGATGATTCAAGAAAAAAATGACTTTTCTTCTGGCAGAACAGATAAACGGTGGCAATGTTTTTCAAGGTATTGTATCATCTACTTAGCCAGCACTGAAAATTTCAAATGAAACGAATTGTGTTTAGATGGATAATTCGCCAAAAGCTAAAATTGCACAAACAATAGCTGAAAAAATAGAGGCTGTTATCAGAGAGACCGATATCGTCTATCTGCCCCCAATGCGCACCCTGTCCAAGAAATTTGGCGTTTCGGTCACCTCAATTCACTCCGCCATAAATAGTTTGAAAAAAAAGAACATCCTCGATGTGTACCAGGGGGGGAGAATAAGTGTTGTCGGACGGGCCGATAGCACCATTCTTTTGAAGGGTGAATCGAAAAAGAGTGTTGACAAAATTTATGATCTGATCAAGAAAAAAATTGTCAACGGATCCTGTAAAATGGGCCACCAGTTGCCCAAGGTTTCATATATTGCAATAGCTGAGCATGTTTCCCACCACGCTGTTACCGGCGCATATCGAAGGCTTGAGGCCGATAATCTTGCTTACAAAGAGGGCCGGTTGTGGTTTGCTGGTCCTAAGGCAAAACGTTCTCCCAATGTCTCTGTGCTCTGCCCCCCGGTTATCCTGGTGCTGCAGAATCATGAAGGCTTCTGGTCGTACATGGCAAAACGACCCTTTTTCGAAGCCTTCTGCAGAAGTTTTCAGAATGAAGTAGAGGTTAACAATGTTCAGCTTGTCCCTGTCTTTTTTCAGAGCAGCGACTCTTTGCATGTTATAGGACCCGGAGGGGACGCCGTTTTTGATTACATAAGAAAGCTCGATACGCGCTACATGGGAACACTCATTGTAAACGCAGAGAAAGAGGTCGATGATTTTAAGCGATGGATCCGCAATCTGTCCTTGTTGAAAAGGCCGGTTGTGTGGTTTGACCGCTTGAAAGAAAACCCCCCCCTTGATAGCACTTCAAGGTATTTTGTCAGGTGTCATGAAGCAGAGCATTATGCCGTTTCATTGGCCTTGGAACAACTCATCTCCTTGGGACATAGAAAAATTGCTTTCCCGGTGTTCGTGGATGAACCATGGATTATGAATCGTAAAAGTCTGATTCAACAGGAGCTGAAACGACAGTGTCCTGAAGCGCAGCTTTTTTGCGGTGATATCTCCATGAATGTGTTCGCTTCAGATAATCTCAAACAGCAGCGTGATGTGCTGGATAAACTCTCAAAATCTTCTTTTGACTTTGTCAAAACAGCCCTGGAATACATCGAACATAATGCTCAAACCCTTTTTGAAAATGTGCCTCAATCAATCGTGGTTGAATATAAAAAGGACAAGTTAACCGGAATCGCCTCCTTTTTGCACTATGCCATGAGAAATCAAGAGGTTTTAAGCGACCTGTTTTTAGATAAACCATACTTGCCGTGGCTTATAATTTTAACTCCTTTTTGTTATACATTGCTCACTAAGAGTGCTGCAACGGCAATTATTGCACCCAATGATATGATCGCACACAAACTCTACCTCTGGTTAAAGGCAACAAAAGTTTCGGTGCCAAGGGAGATATCATTGCTCTCATTTGATAACCACTGGTTCTTACAGGATCTTCCCATTACGTCGGTGGACTTCGGGTATGGCTATCTTGGGTTTGCGGCATTCCACTCCATAGTGCAGGATGTTTCAATAAAAAAAGGGGTAAGTGGTGATGTGGCAGCAGCACCCCGTATCGTGCATCGGGGAACGCTGGGGATACCAGCAAAAGAGACCTTCTCAATATCCTATTCCATGGAGCCTTTGAGGGTAATTAATCGCTGAAGGTGCAGCGAGGGTCCAATAACGTTCACAAAAACAGAGGGGTTTGGCGGGTGTATCTCAAGTGAGGCGGTGCTGAAAAGTGAGTTTATGAACCATTAAAACAATGTGGCCCCGTGGCCCCCATAGTATCTTTCAGTTGGGTAAAAAAAGGTGTAAATTATTACAAATGCTATGAATGTGTAACCTGTAAACTATTATGAGGAGAAGACGTATGGAGAGAGCAAATTTTATTGAATCCATTATCAGCAAAATGAATGTGCAGCAGAAAATAGGACAGTGTGTTGTTGTTGGAATGTCCGGCACCACAATTACCAACGATCTGCGCGAGGCAATTGTACGGTATCACTGCAGCGGAGTGCGCTTGTCACCGTTTACCAGGATCTTTCGCTATTTTTCAGATGATAAAGCAAAAGAGATGCAAATGGGAGAAGGTTTTGTTCCTTCAATGCAAAAGATTGCAAAAGCCGGTGCGGCTCCCTACCTGACCCCGGAGCAGTACACCGAAATGCTCAATGAACTCAGAGACCTTGCGGCAAAGAGAGATCCGGCAATTCCGCTGCACATGGTTATCGATCAGGAAGGTGATACAAGCAAGGACTACTCCCGTGGTGGTGTTGTACAGTATCCCTCAAGTATGGGTCTTGTGGCTGGTGACAGTCTTGAGAGGGCCTACGAAGTAGCCCGCTGTGTGGCTAAACAGATGAAAGCTGCCGGTCTTGATATGATTCATTCGCCGGTTGTTGATGTGAATATTAATCCAAACAACCCTGAAATTGGCAGACGTGCATTCAGTGATGATCCAAAGGTTGTCGCCGAATATGCCATTGCGATGCTTAAGGGGTATAAAGAAGAGGGTGTTGTTGCTGCTGCAAAACATTTCCCTGGTCGTGGAGACAGTGCAACTGATGCACATCACGCATGTCCAACACTGAATGTTGATAGTGTGCGTTTCAACGAGATTGAACTCTACCCGTACAAAAAGCTGATTGAGGCGGGTATCGATTCCATAATGGTTGCTCACTGTGTGTATCCTCACATTGATGAAGAGCACATTTCAACTGTTTCCCGCAAAATCGTTCATGGTCTTCTGCGTGAAGAGCTTGGGTTTGAGGGAGTTATTACCACCGACAGTATGACCATGGGTGCTTTGATTGACAAGTACGGTACAGGTGAAGCGTGTGCACGCTCTCTTGCTGCTGGTACCGATATCATTCTCATGAAGGCTGAGAACAAGTGGCGTGGCGAAATGTTCTACTGCATAGAAAAATGGGTTGAAGAGGGTAAGATCGACTCAAAGGAACTTGACGATAAGGTGCGTCGTATTATCGGCATGAAATATGATTATGGTTTGTTCGAGAACATGGGTAAAGTCGATGCTTCAAAAGCAAGTGAACCCTTTTCATTGCCGGTAGTTATCGAAACTGCAAAGCAGACTGCTCAAAGTGCAATCCTTATTGCAAAAGATTCTCTTAATGCAATACCGTTGGATAAGAGCAAAAAGACTCTTCTTATCAACCAGCTCAATACTATCAAAACACCTGATGATATTCATGATCATCCGGCACTTTTCTCTGAAGTTCTCGAAAAAGAGTGGCCTGAACTCCAGACTTACGAAACTGAGTTTGGCTGTAACGATGATGACGAAAAACGGGTGGTGGAGTTTGTGGAATCAAACAACTATGATTTGATTATCTGTACCAATTTCTATGACCGCTCCAAAAAGCCTCATACCTATGTAAAGGCTCTTATAGAGAAAGGGTACCCGGTACTTCTTGTCTCCAATACCCCTTACAATATTAATGGTCTTGGAGGAATGTTGCCAAATGCTCCATCAATCGTACTTAATATGAATCTCACTCCAGAAGGATTGCGCAGTACTGCTGAGGTTCTGTTAGGTCGTTTGGAGGCCAAGGGTAAATGGCCACTGTCAAACTACGATCCACTCAGTTTGAACAAAGAATCTCTTCAGTGTAAATAATTGGACAAAGATTGCATTCCGGTGTTGAGTTTAAAGACCGGAATGCAACACCACTGCAATTGATTTTTGCTGCAGGCTACATTAATGTTTATAATAGGTACATAGTATATAAAGGACTAAAGAGATGAATAATCAATCAGCACATCTGGACAGCAAACTGAAATTCTCCCAACCCTACAACAATCAACTGTCGCCTCTTTCCGGATGGACTAGAGAGCACATTGAAGAGTCGTTCTTTATCCTGATGAAGGGGATTGTTGACAGTGCATCAAAGGATGGAGCCCGGCAAAGAATACTGGGCCCGCGAAGTCATCATGGTTTACTTGCCGATGAAATGGAGGGCTTTTCACGGTCTTTTATCATGGGAGGACCATGGCTTGCTTCATCTGACAGCAGCAGCTTTACCCATGGTGGCCGGACCGTTGATGTCGCAGAATTTTATAAATGTGGCATTCTTGCCGGAACCGATCCCAACCACCCTGAGTATTGGGGGGACATTGTTGATTTCGCTCAGCACTTGGTTGAATGCGCATCTCTGGCCTGGTCTCTTTATCTGTCAAAAGAAAAAATATGGGATACTTTTACCGATGCTGAAAAAAAACAGGTGGCCGACTATCTCTTTCAATGTACTAAAGTCAAGTATCATCAAAACAACTGGCTGTTGTTCAATGTAATAACAAATGCAGTGCTCAAAAAACTCGGGATGCCTTATTCCCAGGAACAGATCGATGCAAATATCAAAGCATGCGATCATATGTACCTCGGAGCGGGATGGTACCGCGACGGAAAAATTAACAGAATAGACTATTATTCGGCGTGGGCTTTTCATTACTACTATCTGATCTGGACTATTCTGGATGGTGATTCAAAACCCGATATCGCGCAGATGCACAAAGCCAGAGCCAATGAATTTGTAAATACTTTTCAATACTTTTTTTCTGCTGACGGTTCAGCTCCCTGCTTTGGCCGCTCGATGATCTATCGCTTTGGCTATCTGGCTCCGGTAGCGCTTGGACAACATCTGGGAATTCTCGATATCGCACCGGGAAAAATAAGGTCTATGATGAACCTGGGGATGAAGTTTTACTTTGATAATCCTATCCTCACTGAAGCGGGCCATTTGAGTGTTGGGTTTCTCAGAGCCAATGAAAAGATGCTTGAGCACTATTCATGTGGTGGATCACCCTACTGGGCTACAAAAGCTTACAATGCTCTGCTTATAGGCAAAAACGATCCGTTCTGGGGAGTAGAAGAGGAGCCGTTGCCCATTCATGAAACAGATTATGTGAAAACCATCAAGGATATCGGTATAAGCCTTGTCGGAACAAAAAAATCAGGACATGTGCAGTTGATAAATCATAAAGCCTACCATGACAAGGCCGATTACAACGACAAATATACCAATTTTGCCTATTCGTCCATATTCAGTTACGAAGCCGGCACCGTTTACAAATCATTCAACTGTGATAACGCTCTGCAGTTCTCAGATGATGGAATTAACTGGCGCCAGCGCTGGAACATGGAGAACCTCTATGCAGAAAAAGGGTTCCTTGGTTCAACCTATTCGCTGCACGGAGTGGATGATGAGGGCAGGGGTTATTCCTCAACGGTAATCAAGGATGACTTCCTTGTTAATTTCCATAAAATCCAGACCTCAAAAGAGCTCCAGTACAAAGAGGGCGGGTATCCTCTGGGCTGGGATGAGGGAGTATGCAAAACAGAATCGTCTGATACCGCTGAGATGGCAAGTGTGCAAGGAAAAATAAGCTATGTCAGAAACGTGCAGGGCTATACCCGCAAACAAAAGGCGCTTCCCTATTTTGATCAGATGTGCGGGACAAATATCCGTTATATAAAGAGTGTCGTACCGGTGCTGTTCTATGAAGGGGATACAAAACAGGATGTCTATCTGGCATCAATGGTGTACGGTAAAGTTGGTCAAGAATCAGTTGAAGAGCTCGATTCTTTGATAAAAGAGACAACCGTTCACAATAACACTCTGGTTGTACGCTTCTACGATGATGAGTGTGTTTTTGTCCAGATCGGGGATATTGAACCGGTTACTGTTGAACTGAACGGTAACCAATTAAGTGGAAACATTGTTTTCGCCCGCATTGACGCAAGCGGAAATGAACTGCATCTTATTAAAGAAGAAGAAAGAGTTTTAGCTTAAATATGATTAAAAAATTTCTTGACGATGACTTTGTCCTGGATACCGAGACTGCAAAACGGCTCTATCATGAACATGCTGCAAAGCAGCCTATATTCGATTTTCACTCGCACTTAAATCCCGATGACATTGAGAGTGACAGAGTCTTTAATGATCTGGGTGAAATATGGCTGCAGGGCGACCACTATAAATGGCGTGCAATGCGCGCCAATGGAGTCGATGAAAAATATGTGACTGGTGATGCTTCTGGCAGAGAAAAGTTTGAAAAGTGGGCTGAAACTGTCCCGTATACCATTCGTAATCCGCTCTACCACTGGACTCATCTGGAACTTAAAGCTTACTTTGGCATTGAGACACTGCTCAACAAGAACACCGCTGAGGCGATTTTTAATAAAGCCACTACGGCACTCAATTCCAAAGAGTATTCTGTTAGAAATCTGCTGCGCAAATCTAATGTAAAGGCACTGTGCACAACCGATGATCCGGTCTCAGATCTTCTGTCCCACAAGAGTCTGGCCACAAGCGGATTCGAGGTTAAGGTTTTTCCCACCTTTCGACCCGATGCTGCAATGTCACCGGAGAATCATATCGCGTACAATAGCTACCTGGATATGCTTTCAGAAAAAAGCGGTATTACAATTTCAACCTACGACCAGCTTGTTGAAGCTTTGGATAGCCGCCATGAATACTTTCATTCTGCTGGATGTCGCTTGTCTGATAATGGGTTGGAAACAGTGTATGCACAGGAGCACTCAAAACAAGAGGTGGAAAAATTCTTTTCTCTTGTTCGTGGAGGAACCCCACTGGACCAGGGGCAGATTCAGGCTCTAAGGAGTGCTATATTACTTGACTGCTGCCGATTAAATGCCAAGCGTGGATGGGCCCAGCAGATACATATCGGACCATTGCGAAATTGCAATAGTACCATTTTTGGCAGCTTCGGTCCTGATGCAGGCTGTGATTCCATTGCTGATACCTCTTTTGCAAAACAACTGGCAGCATTTCTGGATACACTTCACAAAGAGGGCCGGTTATGTAAAACGGTCATCTATAACCTTAATCCCAAAGACAACGCCGTTATCAGTACAATGATAGGGAACTTTCAGGATGGTGGAATACCTGGAAAAATGCAGTTCGGTTCAGGGTGGTGGTTTCTTGACCAAAAGCAGGGTATGGAAGATCAGATCAATTCGCTGTCAAGTCAGGGACTGCTTGGCAGGTTTATCGGTATGCTGACTGACTCGCGCTCTTTTCTCTCTTTCCCCCGACATGAGTACTTCAGAAGAATACTCTGTAATCTGATCGGAACCGATGTGGAAAAAGGATTAATACCAGACGATAAACAGCTGCTTGGTTCAATGGTTGAAAACATCTGCTATAAAAATGCCCGGGACTACTTCAATCTGCCTATAGAGTGAATTCCTGGTACTGTCAGTTTTGTGTACAATATACAAATAAACTAATTGCTGTTTCATATTAGTTAAAAAGGGTGGAAAAAGATGACTATGTTTGATGATGTTAATGGAAAAGTTTGTGCAGTCACTGGTGCTGGCGGTGTTCTGTGTGGTAAAATGGCAAAGCAACTGGCTGCAAACGGAGCCATCGTTGCGGTCCTCGATTTGCAACCGGATAAAGCCGAAGCTGTAGCACAGGAGATACGAAAAGATGGTGGAAAAGCTTTCGGCTATGCCTGCAATGTGCTTGAAAAAGATGAGCTTGAAAGAGTAAATGAAAAAATTATTCAGGAGTGCGGAACGGTCGATGTTTTGGTGAATGGGGCCGGTGGAAATCATCCAAAAGGTACTACTACAAACCCATTTCTGCAGGTTGAAGATCTGCTCCAGAAAAACAAGGACATCGTAACATTTTACGATCTTGATCCTGCGGGTATTCAGTTTGTCTTTAATTTAAATTTCCTTGGAACGCTTCTGCCCACACAGGCATTTACAAAAGGAATGGTTGAAAAAAAGTCGGGTGTTATTGTAAATGTCTCTTCAATGAATGCCTTTACCCCTTTAACAAAAATACCTGCATACAGTGGTGCTAAAGCCGCTATAAGTAATTTCACTCAGTGGCTTGCCGTACATTTTTCAAAGGTTGGTGTTCGCGTTAACGCTATCGCTCCCGGTTTCTTCCTAACTGCACAGAATAGCGCACTGTTAACACAAAAAAACGGTGAACTTACACCCCGGGGAAGCACTATTGTCAATCAGACTCCAATGGGCCGCTTCGGTCAGGCTGATGAGCTTCTTGGTACGCTTATGTGGTTGGTTTCAGATAAGGCGTCAGGATTTGTCACCGGTACGGTTATTCCGGTGGATGGTGGATTTAGCGCTTATTCCGGTGTTTGATGTTATGCGTAACGGTTAATCTGTAAGTGCGTAATGGTAAATAAAAATGTCAAATCATTTTTTTAGGAGAAATAATGTCTGCTGATCCTCAACAACAGCTCAAAGAGTTGCAACCGACCAAAAAATTCTTTATTGGGATTGACTCGGATGGATGCGTTTTTGATTCCATGGAGTTAAAACACAAAGAGTGTTTCTGTCCGGCCTTTATAAACAACATGAATCTTCAGGCTGTATCAAAGTATGCCCGTGAAACCTGGGAATTTGTAAATCTCTATTCAAAAACCCGCGGTTGTAACAGATTTTTGGCTCTTATTACGGCACTTGACCTCCTGGCTCAACGGCCAGAGGTTAAGCTGAGAAATATCGAACTCCCTACCCTTGACGAGGTCCGGTCCTGGACAAAGCGGGAGACAAAATTGGGACAGGCCGCGCTGTCAAAACAAGTTGAAAGTAACCCAAACCCTCAATTGCAGCAGGCGTTGAACTGGTCTGTTGATGTGACCGATGCGGTGCACAAAATCGTGCGTGCTGTTGCGCCTCTGCCCTATGTTCGTGATTGTATGGAAAAGATGAAAGAACAAGCGGACATCCTCTGCGTCTCACAGACTCCCGTTGGTGATCTGACCCGCGAATGGAGAGAGCATGATATTGAAAAGTATGCCCGTATCATTGCAGGACAGGAGATGGGAACAAAAACAGAACATATTAAGTTTGCTGCCGGTGGCAAGTATCCGGCGGAAAATATTCTCATGATCGGTGATGCTCCTGGGGATTATAAAGCTGCTCAGGGAAATAACGCCTCCTTTTATCCAATAAATCCCGGTGATGAAGAAAACTCGTGGAAGAGACTTTTTGAGGAGGGGTTGGAGAAATTCTTCAACGGTACATTCTCCGGAGACTACCAGGCGAAGTTGCTTGCAGAATTCGATGCGCATTTGCCGGAATTACCTCCCTGGAAGATATAGTCAAAGGAAAACGCTATGCTCTATTATGAAACTGGTTCCAAAGATACTTCTCTCACCGATGCGCAACTAAATCAAGCGATCAGGGATATTTGTGATAAACTTGGCGCCAAAAAGAAAATATTGATAATTCCACCCGATGGATCGCGCATACACTCACAAGCCGGTAAAATAACGGAGATGGTATGGGATTACTACGGTGATGCTGTTACCGATATTCTTCCTGCACTGGGAACTCACGTAGCCATGTCTCAAGAAGAGATCTCACTGATGTTTGGTAAAACACCAAAAGAGCTTTTCAGGGTACATGACTGGCGAAATGAGATAACCACTCTTGGCACCGTTCCCCGTGAATTCATTGAAGAGGTGAGTGAGGGGAAAGTCTCTTTTGACTGGCCCGCTCAGGTTGCCAAACTTTTGGTTGAGGGTGAGTTTGATCTCATATTGTCAATAGGTCAGGTTGTACCACACGAAGTAATCGGAATGGCTAACTACAACAAGAATATCTTTGTTGGAACCGGGGGATCTGAAGGTATCAACAAAAGCCATTTCATCGGTGCAGTATATGGAATGGAACGGATGATGGGCCGGGCAGACACACCTGTTCGGCGTGTGCTTAACTACTCCTCAGAACACTTTGCATCGCATCTGCCAATTGTCTACATCCAGACTGTTGTAAGTAAAGATGAAAGTGATAATCTGGCGATCAGGGGTCTTTATGCCGGGCCCGACAGCGAATGCTTTGAAAAAGCTGCCGGCTTGTCATTGCAGGTTAATTTCCAGATGGTGGATAAGCCGCTTGAAAAAGTGGTGGTCTACCTGGATCCACATGAGTATAGAAGTACCTGGCTTGGCAATAAAAGTATCTACAGAACGCGTATGGCTTTGGCAGACGGTGCAGAGCTTATTATTCTTGCTCCTGCAGTCAAGGAGTTTGGTGAAGATAAAACCATCGACGTACTGATAAGAAAATATGGCTATAAAGGCACCGATACAACGCTTGCAGCAGTTAAGGAGAATGACGATCTGGCGTCCAATCTTGGGGCGGCTGCTCACCTGATCCACGGCTCATCCGAGGGACGTTTCTCAATAACCTACTGCCCGGGGCATCTCACAGAAAAAGAGATTACCGATGTGGGCTTTATTTACGGTGACTTGAATACAATGATGAAAAGGTATTCTGTTGACAAGCTAAAAGATGGTTTTAACACGCTTGAAAATGGAGAAGAGATTTTTTACATCTCTAATCCGGGGCTTGGCTTATGGGCGCATGAAAGTCGGTTTGTTGATTGATAGTTATAAACAGTTTAAAAACCCTCATCATGTAATGAGAGATAATTCTCGATTTTTAAACTTTTAATCAAAATTTTTCAAAGGAGTTTTTTATGAGTAAGGCTGATATCGGTCTTGTTGGTCTGGCGGTGATGGGAGAGAACCTTGTTCTTAACATGGAGAGCAACGGTTTTACTGTCGCAGTTTTTAACAGATCAACAGATAAGGTTGAAAAGTTTGTAGAGGGTCGCGGTAAAGGGAAAAACATTATCGGTACCTATAATGTTGAGGAATTTGTAAGCTCTCTCAAGACTCCCCGAAAAGTCATGCTTATGGTTAAAGCCGGACCGGTGGTTGATGCTTTTATCGAACAGGTAATACCACTGTTGGACAAGGGAGATATTATCATCGATGGTGGTAATTCTCACTTTCCTGATACAAACCGCAGAACCGAGTATGTTGAAAGCAAAGGCCTGCGTTACATCGGAACTGGTGTTTCCGGTGGTGAAGAGGGTGCTCTCAAGGGTCCATCCATTATGCCCGGTGGATCTCCAAGTGCCTGGCCAGAGGTTAAACCGATTTTCCAGGCGATATCGGCAAAGGTAGAGGGTGGAGTACCCTGTTGTGAATGGGTTGGCGAAAAGGGTGCCGGTCACTTTGTGAAAATGATTCACAATGGTATAGAGTATGGGGACATGCAGCTTATATGTGAAGCATATCAGATAATGAAAGTGCTTCTTGGTATGAGTGCAGATGAGATGCATGAAGTTTTCAAGGAATGGAATGAAACTGAACTTGATAGCTACTTGATTGAGATTACCCGCGATATTCTTGCTTTCAAAGATACCGATGGCAGTCCGTTGGTGGAAAAAATCCTTGATACTGCTGGTCAAAAGGGCACCGGTAAGTGGACTGGTGTGGCTGCACTTGATTTAGGTATACCCCTGACTCTTATTGGTGAGTCTGTTTTTGCCCGTTGTCTTTCTGCTATTAAAGATGAACGTGTGGCAGCTTCCAAAATACTGACCGGAACTGATGTTTCATTTAAAGGTGACAAGGCTGTTTTTATCAAGCAGTTGAAGTATGCACTGTATGCATCAAAATTGGTTTCTTATGCACAGGGCTTTACTCTGATGCAGGCCGCCGCCAAAGAGTATAGCTGGGATTTAAATTATGGCGAAATCGCGCTTATGTGGCGTGGGGGCTGTATTATTCGGTCCGTTTTCCTTGGCAAAATCAAGGAAGCTTTTGATACCAATCCTGATCTGTCAAATCTGCTTCTCGATCCGTATTTCAAGGGTATTATTGATAATGCTCAGGATGGCTGGCGTCAGGTTGTTGCAACCGCTTCACTGAATGGAATTCCGATCCCAACACTGTCAACAGCCTTGAGCTACTATGATGGCCTTCGCTCAGAACGGTTACCCGCTAATTTACTCCAGGCACAACGGGACTACTTTGGCGCGCATATGTATGAACGTATCGACAAGCCACGGGGTGAGTTCTTTCATACCAATTGGACTGGTCGCGGTGGTGATACTGCATCATCAACATACGTAGTATAATAACGATTAAAGCTGTATCAAAAAGCAGGAATATGCATAACAGTGTATTTCTGCTTTTCTTATAAAAACCATATCAAAAAACAACCAAAAGACACCCGGCGTTTACCACTTCTCTCAAAAGAGTCGTAAAAGAAGAGATGGAGCCGTTGGATGTGCTATAAGTAGGAGGGTATGTGTATGGACTTAAGCCTCAGAGAAAACAGCAAAGTTTCGCTTCTGGTTCCGACAAGCATGGGCGTTCGGATCACTCCACCAAATGGACAACCGGTAAATTCAAGCGATCAGTTTAACCTTTATGTAACAAGTGCAGAGACAAATGTTGCGTCGGTCTCTTCCTACCTTGGTCTCCCGGTGAAGGTGCTCACTACCTTTGTGAAGGGAAGCCCCATTGCACAGATTATAAAATCCAACCTTGCCTCACGCAATATGACCTGGGAGGGAAAGGATGTTGAGCAGGGGGGACCATGGGGTTACAGACATCAGTTTAATATTGCCGATAGTGGAGTTGGGTCAAGGGGACCATGTGTACATAATGATCGTGCCGGAGAAGTGGGACGAACGCTTAATGTAAAGGATTTTGATCTTGAAAGAATATTTGCCCAGGAGGGTGTCGGTATTGTTCATCTTTCCGGTCTGATTGCTGCATTGTCACCTGAGACCGGGACCTTTTGCCTTGAACTGGCAAGGGCCGCAAAGCGTAATGGAACACGAATATCATTTGACCTTAATCATCGTGCTACCTTCTGGAAAAACCGGGAGACAGAACTGTGTACTATTTTCAAAGAGATTGCCAGCATTTCGGATATCCTTGTTGGTAATGAAGAGGATTTTCAGCTCTGTCTGGGTATTGAGGGGCCCGATGCCGGTGGAAAGGATATCTCGGAAAAGATTGAAGGCTTTAAAGGAATGATTAACCGTGCTAAAAAACTATACCCCAATACAGCTGTGTTTGCCACTACTCTGCGGGAAGTAATCAGTACCAACAGTCACCTGTGGGGAGCGTTGATGTCGGTTGGCGATGAATTTAAGGTAGTGGAGCCGCGTCCCATAACCGTTCTTGACCGTATCGGTGGGGGAGATGGTTTTGTTGGCGGTATGCTGTATGGTATCCTTAGTGGGTGGGACCCTGAAAAATGGATTCAGTTCGGATGGGCTACCGGTGTTCTGGCAACCACTATGCTTACCGATTACGGACAACCAACCGGTGAAGATCAGGTCTGGTCAATATGGAATGGAAATGCCAGGGTTAAAAGATAATCAGTTTTTAGGGAGTGGCACGTACCGCCTTAAAGAGGATCGTTTTCTTTTGGGGTGGAGTGCCCCCCCCCCTTTTTTTTGAGCACAGGGTAACTATTAATCACTATTGCATTTCTTAAGAATTCAATATACAATATAGGCGCGACAGGCCCGGTTTGAAATGAACGGATCATAGTTGCAGCAGTAGTTTCAAAATAGGCAAAAGTGAATCTCAATGGTTTAAGAAGGATTCTTTTGTGATGCAAATAGATAAAAATAGTGGGGTATTCAGCAATAACCTTAAGACCATAGCATTTTTATGTGAAAATACCCATGATCCCTCCACAATCAATATATGGAGAGGGGTTCGTCAGGAGGCCCTCAGGCGCAACATTAATGCTGTCTGTGTTGCCGGAGGGCACCTGGAAAAATCTCCCTATAATGAGTGGGAGTATCAAAGAAATGCACTGTATAAACTTCTTAGCAGTAAAACCATTGATGGTATAATAATTAATGGTACCCTTCCTATATTTGGTAGCCCCTCAACGCTTAAGTCAATCCTTAGTCAATTCAAGGAGATCGCAACGGTGACCGTTGGGGCACCAATAGAGCAGATCCCATCGGTATGCATTGACAACAAACCGGGTACACAGTCACTTGTAAATCACCTTGTTGATTGCCACGGATACAAAGAGTTCGCTTACATACAGGGACCGCAAGAGAACCCTGAAAGTATCAGCAGGTTACAACTGTTTTTGTCTTCGCTGAAACAACGTGGGATTGAACCGGATAAGGATTTAGTGGTCGGTGGGATGTTGGATAAAGCGAGTGGTTTTTATGCTGCTGAGAATCTGATTGCCCGTGGTAAAAAAATTGATGTTATTGTTGCTGCCAATGACTGCATGGCAGTGGGTGCCCTTGAGTATCTTGCCCAAAAGGGTATAAAAGTACCAAAGGACATTGCGGTCTGTGGATTTGACAACAGTGATGAGGGTATGTTTGTAACCCCCCCCGTTACCACGGTTTGTATGTCTTTTTCCGAAGTGGGTGCTGCCGCGGTTCAATCACTCTACGGGGCTTTTAAGGGAACACCACAATCGTTGCAACTTATGAAGTCTTCAGAGTTGCTGGTCAGGCGCTCATGCGGATGTTTTCAAGAGCCGGTGTCCGGTGCACTGCCTGAAGAAGTGGACATTTTCAGGGATGACTATCTTGTTGTTGCACATTATATAAAAGAATTGCAGGAAAAAAGCAGTATCTGGTCGGATACCATACGACTGAGTGAGTTGTTGGAGATTCTCACAGAGTTCCATAAAAGTATACGGGAAAACAAGCCGGAGCTGTTTCTGTTTACATTGGAGGGTATCCTTGCAGATCAGCTCAAAAATGATTACGCTATTGTGCACTGGGGTAATATCCTTAAAGTTATAAAAGAGAAAGCCCTTCTCAGCGATTTACCTGGGATAGGGGCAATGGTTGAAAGTCTTATCGGTAAGGCTACGGTGATGTTAGCCCTTTGTGCTTCCAAAGCGCAGGGAAATTATCGTATGAAACTGGTAAAGCATGAGGCTGTGATTACCAAAATCAAAGATGCTGCAGGTAAAGTGATTGGTGCAGCGGAATTTGATTTGTTTATGGACACAATGGTTGAATCTGTCCCCGCGATAGGGATCAGCAGTGGGTATCTCTGCTTTTACGATCCTTATGGTCAGGATGAGCAACTCAGAATTCATCTGGCATTCGGGGGTGATAATGAAAAAAGGCTCACAGAGAATGACGGAATGTTTTCAAGTTGTGATCTGTTACCGGCAGGAAGTATGACGGGGTACAGTGCACAGGCGTGTATGATTCTCCCCATTTACTTCAGAGATAACTCTTTTGGTTATATGGTTTTCAACGATGGTGCACTGGAGTACTCATGTTACGAAAAACTTGCTGACTGTATCAGCACCAGTCTCTATTCGATGCGTCAGGTGACCCGTATCGAAGAGGCGCATCGAGATTTGCAAATAATGCAGGAGAAAGAACATGAGTATCTTCAAACAATTACAAGGGAATTGGAGACGGGGAGGAAAATACAGAAAAGTTTTCTCCCCTCAACTCTGCCCGAGCTCCAGGGGTGGAGGGTTGCAGAGGCATTTGTCCCATCTGCACAGATCAGTGGGGATTTTTATGATGTGTATATGCTTGATGAAACAAAGATGATTGTAGCCATAGGGGATGTTTGTGGGAAAAATGTGGGAGCAGCACTCCTCATGGCACTAATAAGAACGCTCAACCGGGTTATTGTCGAACACTTACAATATGATCAAAAAGATCCTTTGGCAGCAGTAAGCGCGATTAATGATTATATGCATCAACACCACAGTAACAGTATCGTCGGACAGATGTTTGTCACGTTGTTTGTGGGGTGTGTCGATATAGAGACCGGTTCTTTTGAATATGTCAACGCTGGTCATCTTTACCCACTTATAATCAATAAGGCCGGAGAGGTGAGCAGATTAAAAACTTCCGGACCGGCGGTAGGTATTGCACCAGATATCTCTTATAGAAAATACCAGGGTTGTATCGGTAAAAATGAATTGCTGTTCATGTACACTGATGGTGTCACGGATGCCAGAGATGAGCATGGTACTCTATTTGAACGTGATGCAATGATGACGGTGCTTGTAAACCCGGCGCTGAATGTGCAGGAAAAAATCACCGATATAATCACAAGGTTGCGTAAACACAGTAAGTGTGAATCTCTATTCGATGATGTAACTATGCTGGGTGTAGAGCGGTATTAGAAGATGGAAAGAGCTATCGCTGTATCGGTACAAGACAGGAGAATGGTATGAGTAACCATGGTATGACAGAACAAAATGGTTGTTTGGTTGATAAAGATGAAAACAGTTATAACACGGTAATAATTGGCAGGCAGGAGTGGACAATAGAAAATCTGCGTGTTACCCATTATAATGATGGAACGCCTATAGCCTATTTTCCTGATAGCAGAAAATGGCAGGGGCGCCCTTTTCCCGCCTACTGCTATTTTAACAATACCAGTAATGACTACATCATAAAAGTATTTGGAGCCTTGTACAACTGGTTTGTTGTTAATCCTTCCAACCCCAAAAAAATTGCCCCCGAAGGGTGGAGAGTGCCAACAAATGATGACTGGAGAGATCTTGAGCGGTACCTTGTTGAAAAGGGGCACAACTGGGACAGATCTAAATCAGGCAACAAGGTGGCTAAATCCATGGCGACAAAACTTGGATGGAGTTTGTCAAAAGTTCATGGTGAAACCGGGTGTGAATCAAAAAGTAATAACGCAAGCGGATTTTCAGGATTTCCGGGAGGGTACCGGTTTTACAACGGAATATTTGATTTTGATGGTAACTCCGGTTATTGGTGGAGTTCGACAGAGAGCGGTGGGGCAGATGCCATTGGACGAACCCTGTTTTGCAATAGGGAAGAGTTGATTGTTCGTAACGCCAACAAGCGTTCCGGTCTTTCTATTAGGTTGATGAGAGATATTTGAGTGCTGCGCAATTCTACCGGTATATTTTTGTACCTGTGGCAGCGTCGTTAAGCAGATAACGCTTTTCTAGAAAAACAGAATTATAAATGTACCGGTTATCATCAGTACGCCTGCAGCAAAACGAAATCCAAACGAGCTTTCCCGAAAAAATATTTTTCCGATAATAATGCTGAATATTAAGTCAAGTCGCTTTATGGCAATGACATAGACCGCAAGCATATAGGTCATTGCTATGGCTTGACAGTAATGTATGGCGGCCCCCAGAAAGCCTATGATAAAAAGAGGTGCAATCTGTTTGCTGAAAGAAAAATGAGCGACTTTCAGGTGGGTTGTACGAATACGGAAAAGTGCCGCAATGGTAAGAAACAGCGCCATAAAGGAGGATAATGCGATAATGTAATGTGTTGTGGATGTCCCGATAATGGCTCGTTTTGAAACGGTTGATGATACTCCCCACAGCAACGTGTTGACTATCATGTACGGTGCACCGGGATGTCGCCACAGTGCTTTTACAGGGCTCAATATACCAAGTCCCGTTTTACGCAGTTCCAGAAGATAGGAGCCGGCGATTATACTCAACACCCCCAGCAACCCAAACATATCGGGATACTCGTTGAGGATAAATGGTCCACAGAGAAGAACAAAAACCGGGACCAGACTTCGAAGGGGGTCTATTATTGAAAGGTCACCCTTTTTGAGCGCCTTTACCGTGAAGACTGCAGTGAGTGCATTCATCATTGATACTACTATGACATCGGTCCAGAATTGCGTGGGCATGACCAGTGGCTCGATTATAAGCAGTAGAGGAAGGGTGATAAGCAGTGCAATAACACTGCTTATCCATGCTGCAATTATCGAATCGGTATTAACCAGATGATGTTTGATAAAGCCTGATCGTACAGAGCTGAAAAAGCCGTTGAAAAAGGCTGCTAAGACACCTATTGTCATTTATCTCGCTCTATATGCAGGCGCAGGAAATTGAACCATAACAGCTACTTTTCTATCAGGACTCTTTCTGTTGCATTTATTTTCCCTGAACGTATCTGTGCAATATATAACCCGTTGCTCTTCAAGTTGTTAACATCAAGAGTGTACGTGCCATTATAGCGGGTTGGGTCAACTGTCTGGGAAGTGACAAATGAACCACTAAGTGTAAATAGCGATATGGTAATCATACTTGAAATATCATTGGGATAGGAAAAAAGTATCGCGTTTTGATTTCTGTTGAAATGGAAATGATCAGATTGGTTCCGGTGTGTGATTTTGTTGTTGATTGATGTAAATGCGGGGAACTTTCTCAACCCAGGCAGTCTTATCTCATCTATCCAAAATTCCCCGTTTTGTATAGTTCCGTTGGTGTTCCCTCTCATTTGTAAACTTATCTTGGTGACTTTTGTTAAGTCAAGAGGACGACTGGCATCTACATCGCTCCAGTTTGGTGGGCGGAACTGATCCCATGTTAATTCAATATAGGTCCAGTTGTTTGCCGCTGGCAACGCCACCCGGTGATAGGGTGATTTGGGAAGTAAACGACTCTCCTCTGTTTCAATACGGATAATGCACTCATCAGCACCGATATTCCTGTAATAAAAGGTTATTTTCTGTGCCTCGCTGATGTCCCACTCCTTTTGGTCTTGAGTCGTGTACGCACCCAATCCTACAAAAGGGGAGTGCTGATTCTGTCCCTGATTCAGTGAGTAGGTACCACCAAAAGCACTTGAGCCGCCACGTGCATTGCCAACTATAGAGAAGTTTGCCCTTGAGGCGCCGCTATTGGAAGAATCATTGAATGAATACAGTGCCCCACCCAGGTTTGTTCTTTCAGTCTCCTGTTCAAAGTCGGCAAAGATCGTCCCAACATTGGGATCGTTACTTACTGGTGTGTAGATCTTGAAATCGTCAAAATAGGTGTGTTCTAGCTTTGTATTTCTCCAGGTGTCATTTCCTCCGCCAAAGAAGGTGGAGAAATAAAATTTGTCAATTTTAAGTGTTGGCACTGTCCTGTATCTCAGGTTGGTCCGGTTAAGTACCAGATTGCCGTCAAACCACACTTTCAGTACCCCGTTTCGTTGTCCCGGAGTGTTCAGTTTCACATATTGACGGAGTGTGTGCCATCTTCCTCGTGTAAATTTTCTGTTCAGGGATATATAATCACCTTCATTTCTGGATTGATCCATATGATAAAGATAGATGGAGGCTGAACCATCGCCTTCCCACATGTACCGAGCACTCCAGCCGTCGGTACCGTTTGGTTTGCTGTGTCCTGAATTGGCTGCCCCTGAGGCTAATCCGGGTAATTTACCTCCCTTGACAAAATCAAAGCCGGTAGGAAATTTCACCTTGTATTCCGAGTAGACCTCTTCTCTTTCAGGAAGATTGATCTTGAGCTGGGCACCGCCTTCATCTGGACCAAGGGAGCGCCGGGGATAGGTGATCTGCAATGCATTGCCAGTGTGCCCGCCGGTGGTAATTTGTACCCGGCCATCGGTCCCAAAGCCGTTGTCCCAGTTTTCAGAAGAGCCGGTGAAATCGGCTCTCATCTGGTTTCTTGTGTAGGGACCGGGGGTGCGGTTGTTGAAATCGGCATTGTACGGGAAGGCGTACAGGGTGGAAGTTAACAGAAAAGAGAAAAAAGCAAACAACGGTATAGCTGAAATTGTAAGTGAACACCTCTTCATCACTGTACTCCAAGTCTAAATGTTGATAATCGTCGTTTTTGGTGAAGATACCATAAAATCTACCATATATGGAAATATAAATGAATTGTTTTGGTGGCTGTATGGTCGTATTGTTCTCTGTTTGCTTGTGGCACTTTTGATATGGAATAGTGTAATGGTCCTGATTTGTAGAATCTCTGAAAGTTGCTTGTTTACGGGGTACCTGTTTGCAGGTGTCCCTAAAGGCCGGGAGCTGTAGTGGTCCTTGAAACGACTGTCGCCACACGCATTTGCCTCTGGTGGGAAATCGGTTGCGGTGCGCCACATAGGATAAACCCCTGGCCGATACAGTGGAAAAGACAAGGAGAATTATTGAATTCGGTGCGCAAAACGACCTGCGCATTGGAGTTGGATTTTTTTGCGAGATGTAACCCTGCAGTCATAGAGTTAAAGGGAATAGTCAGCAATTATGGGGGTGTGAGGAATATCGAGTTTGTAAGGATAAATAAGTTAAGCAGCAGAACCAGTGATGTTGATGCGGCATTGAACGGCTGCTTTGATCATCCCCAAATAGCCGGTGTTCAGGATGCGATGGGTACCATGGTTATAGCTGGCAAGATTCAGGATCAGGTCTGGAGTAAAAGCCAGACAGGGAGGGCAAAGGAGGTAGCTCAGAACATCAACAGTGAGGATCTTGCTGATGTAGTGGAAACAGAAAATTGTGAATCCGGATAGGTGTTGAGGTGATATGTGGGATGGTTGCCATACTTTGCAGCAGCTAAAGAACGGGTTAGTTGCAATTAGTGCTAGTTTCGCCTGCAGGAGGCAACAATATCAATAGCAGTTTTTACCTGCTTCATTGTATATTGCATTCATGAAAAACACCGTTTTCCCTGCAGTAGTATTTATTGTGTCTGTTTCTGTTGTCTATTTGTGCAGTGATTCAGGATTACTGGGAGATGCCGTAACAATCTCCCCACATATAGCGTTGGCATCTGCTGTGCTCGCCTTTGCTGTTTGCCTGAAATTCAACCGAAGCAGAATTTCCTTTATCATACTCCTGATGTTGTTTTGGTTTCTCAGGAACAGTATTCCATATGTTGTTGCCATTCCCTCAAAAGAGTTTGCTGCATTTATCGCAATCAATCTGTTCTATGTTGTAGTCACAAGGGAGAGGGGGGTATTCTCTGTCCACGGCCTTAAAAAGACGGTGATTGTTTTGTTGCAACTCTTTGTTTTATATCAACTTACACATGTGAGGCGTGATTTCTATTTCGACTCTCCTAATCTGCTGATGGGGGTAATTCGTCTCATGCTGAATAGTGGTTACCATGTATTTCCAATTGTCCTGTTATTGATCGCAGCAACGAAAAATATGCTTGTGGATAAGAGCAATGACCTTTCGGCTGTTTTGGGTGTTACTGGGGGGTTGTTGGTAATCTCTGCACTTGGCATACCGTTTTCAGGGCTGACCATGACCGCTGCATTTTTATTGACTTTTGCCGGTGTGCTCCTCTCGATACATCAGATTTCATACATCGATGAACTGACTGGTCTTCCTGGAAGAAGAGCATATAACGAGTATACGGCAATGCTTCGTTCAAAGTACTCCATTGCAATGGCTGATATTGATCATTTCAAGAAATTCAATGACACCCATGGTCACGACACCGGTGATGAAGTGTTGAAACTTGTTGCCAAGGTGTTGTCAACGGTCGGGGGCGGGGGGAAACCGTTTCGGTTTGGGGGAGAGGAGTTTGTGATTGTTTTTAGCGGCAAGTACAAGGAGTACACGGAGCAGCACCTTGAGAATTTAAGAGAGAAAATTGAGGTCACCCCTTTTGTAATCAGGAACAGAAAAAAGAAAAAAGAGGGTCAGGGTACGAAAAAACCGGGGAAAACAAAATCACTGAAGATAACGCTGAGTCTTGGCGCAGCGGATTCCCGTGATGGTAACAATCCTGTGAAAGTAATGAAACTTGCAGACGATGCACTTTATAAATCAAAGAAGGCGGGAAGAAACAGAGTTACTGTTTGATTCAGTATGAGTTCCAAGCTTTCGGCAATAACCTCTCATTCTTAGCATTTTTTGAGAGGCGGCAGGTGCGAACAGCAGGGAATAAAACGCAGAGGAGGGATCCTGTTTGTCTACAGCAGTACAATCCTGTTTTCTGCGCAAATCCTTCTCATCTCTTCTGGCCACACACTTGCCTGAATCTCACCAATATGTGCTTTTCTCAGAAAAAACATGCACAATCTGGATTGGCCGATGCCACCTCCCATTGATTCACACAGCTCACCGTCAAGTAATCTTTTGTGAAACAGCAGTTCCTTTCTGTCGGTCTTCCCGTGTTCTTGCAGTTGGTTGATTAGTGACTGTGCATCTACCCGTATGCCCATTGAAGATATCTCAAACGAACTCTCCAGAACGGGGTTCCACAGAAGGATATCCCCGTTGAGTCCCTTGAAATTTTTGATGGTGGATGTGCTCCAGTCATCATAGTCGGGGGCGCGGCCATCATGTCGTTCTCCGCAGGGCATTACACCACCAATGCCGATTACAAATACCGCACCGTATTGTTGGGTTATCCGGTTCTCCCGCTCTTTGGGGCTGAGTTTTGGCAACCATTCACAGAGCTCTTCTGCGTGAATAAAGGTGATGTTGTCTGGTAGTGATGGGGTGATCCGGGGATATTTCTCATACACCACAAATTCTGTCTGTTTGATTACTTCATAGATTTTTTTTACCGTCGATTTTAAGAAGTCAAGACTTCTGTCTTCTGGCCGTATGTTTTTCTCCCAGTCCCACTGATCCACATAGACCGAATGGATATTGTCAAGATCCTCATCCGGACGGAGTGCGTTCATATCGGTGTATATACCAAAGCCGGGTTCAATTTCGTAATCAACAAGTGCCATTCGCTTCCACTTTGCAAGACTGTGTACGATTTCTGCTTCCCGGTCATCCATTGCTTTAATAGCGAAGGTGACGGGGCGTTCGATACCGTTAAGGTCATCGTTAATGCCGGTTCCCTTGAGTACAAACAGGGGAGCGGTGACTCTTCTGAGATAGAGCTCAGCGGAGAGAAAGTTTTGAAAGGAGTCTTTTATGACGGTGATAGCATGTTCTGTTTGCTTGAGATCAAGAAGGGGGGTGTAGTTTTTGGGCAGATAGAGATTTTTCATGTTTAGTTTCCGAAAAATGGTGAAATAATAGGGAAGTGTAGTGTTTTAATAGTAATGGGCCATTCTGGTAACTGTTGATAGATTTTGGAAACGGTGTCTTGAAGAGCAATCGACGGCGAGGCCGAGGCCGACCGCGACGCCGATGCCAGATAAGAAATTAATTGATGCTGAGGTGTTTTTACTAAAGTTTTGGAGGGTAGTGCGTAAGCATTTTTAGCTACTGTGCCCTCTTTATCTCCTCAAGTTCGATATACTTCCCCCACATCTGTATTCCAACCATCTCTTCCTGAACCTTTCCCCTGAACTCCACTTCAATGCCATCCTCCATGAACTCTTCGGGCAGGTTTGTAGGGACATATTGCTCGCCTTCGGGGGTAATAATACCGTAAAAGCCGCCGCTGAGGCCGACATGGGTTATAACGCCTCTCATCATCTCGGAAGATTCGCAGGCAGAAAAGAGTGTAATCATACTAAAAGCAGCAAAAAGACAGAGCTTTTTCATCGGATACTCCTAATTATGTTTGAAAGAAAATTTGTTTGTAAAAAATATAAACAATTTACCCATCCTGCAATTGTCGGATCACTCTGCATGGATTCCCCACGGCTACAACATCGCAGGGTATATTCTTTGTCACCACACTTCCAGCCCCGATAACAGACCGGTCCCCGATTGTGATTCCCGGGCAGATGACGACATTGCCCCCTACCCATACATCCTCCCCTATACGCACCGGCTTTCCGCACTCCAGCCCTGAGGCTCTGATTTTGTGGCTCAGCGGGTGTGATGCTGAGTAGATCTGAACATTGGGACCAAAAAGTGTTCTGTTTCCGATTGTGATCGGTGCAATGTCAAGCAGTGTGCAGTTGAAATTAAAGAACACGCAGTCACCGATTCTTATGTTGGTTCCGTAATCACAGTAAAAAGGGGGTTGAAGCCACAGCTCTTCTCCAGAATCGGGTAGCAGTTCTCTGAGAATCCTTTCTCTCTCTTTTGTCTGATCTTCTCCCGTATCGTTGAGTTTCTTTAAGAGCTGGCGAGCCTTGGACCGTTCTTCTGCAAGTTGTCGGTCGCGGGGATCGTACAATTCACCTGCGAGCATTTTCTCTTTTTCAGATCTCATAAGAAGGCCTTTTTGCACAATAGTTGTGAATAGATTATACTTCAAAATATATAATTAGAACAGCTTTTAGGCATTGTTCACACAGATAGAAGATTACAGGCTTCTGTTTTGGCGTTTTGTTGAGATACAGGCAAAGGATCGGTCTTTCAATTGTGCTGCGATGAAAATAGAAAAAAGTGTTGATTTTTTTTTTTGTTAATCTAAAATGGATATAGGCAGTGTTGTGTTGTGGATGTTTAAAAGTCAACAAATTTGATGCTGCATTCCCTGTTTCAACAGATTTAGGGTGTTTATAATTGTAAGGTGGTTGTATGAACCAAAAACGAATATTTACGGATAGTATGCTGGTATTAAAGTTAACGGGGACAGTATCGCTTCTGCTTCTGCTGGTGTGCGGGGGGCTTGCGCTGGTGTCCTACCATGCGGCATCGCGGATACTTCAAAATTCAATAGAAGAGACGCTGGTGTCCCTTTCTGATAAATCGGGCAGATACATTGGCAGTGTCATCCAATCGTATCGCAATCATGTTGAAATGGCAGCAGATCGCTATGTTATCAGAGGAATGAACTGGGAGTTACAACAAGGTGCATTGCTTGAAAAGATGGAACGGTCAGAATTTATTGATATGGGGATAATTTCCGGCAGTGAAGGTGTCTTTCTTGTTCGAAATCAGTACTGGTTGCCTGTTGAACAATCCATTGTAAAGGAGGCGTTTGAGGGGTTCACGGTTAATTCTGATGTAATTATACCAGTGGCTCAAAAGCGCCCGGTTATCCAGTTTGCTGCACCGGTAAGAGACGAAAAAGATTCGGTGATAGCCGTATTGGTCGGGTGGATTGATGGATTAACACTTTCGAAGATAGCGTCTGGTATTGGCTTTGGGGTAGACGGGTATTCATACATCATTAATTCCAAGGGACACCTTATTGCTCACGGAACAGAGCTTGATTTGGTGATGGATAAACGGAACTTTATAGAAGAGGCAAAAGTTGACCCCGAGTTTCACAATCTTGCAGTAATGATGCAAAGAATGGTCAAGGGTGAGGCTGGTTTTAGCGAATACTGGTTCAGGGGGTCTGACCGGTACTTTGGATATGCTCCGATACCCGGAACCGATTGGTCTATAGCGGTGGGGTCGATAAAAGAGTACGTTTTTGCAGGAATCTATGCCATGCGGTGGACATTTGCATCACTTTCGTTTGGTTTTATTGCATTGGGTGTGGTAATTACAATACTGTTTTCAAGGACCGTAACAGACAGGCGCAGAGCTGAGGAAGCTTTGCGAGAAAGTGAAATCGCCAGGCAAAAACAGGAGCTGATTGCAAAGGCTGCAGAGGAGAAGGAGAAGATGCAGCAACAGTTTATGCAGGTTCAAAAGATGGAGTCTGTAGGACGGCTTGCCGGTGGAATTGCCCACGATTTCAACAATATGCTTGGTGCGATTATCGGCTATTCTGAAATTGGTTTGGGTCAGGTCGGGCCCGGCAGTGAGATCGAGAGCAGCTTAAACCAGATACTCAAGGCTGCAGAACGCTCCGCTAATCTTACCAGACAACTGCTGGGGTTTGCACGCAAACAGACCATTGCGCCAAAGGTGGTCAAACTTAATGAAATTGTAGAGGGTATGCTTGACATGTTGCGCCGGTTGATAGGAGAGAATATTTTTCTGGGATGGTACCCCCACGAAGGTATCGGTGATGTTGTTATGGACACTTCTCAACTCGATCAGATACTGATTAATCTTTGTCTTAATGCCCGTGATGCCATAGACGATACAGGAAAAATAACCATCGAAACCCAATCGGCCTATTTTGATGAAAACTACTGTAAGCAACATGCAGAATTTGTCCCCGGTAATTATGTGATGCTTGCGGTCAGTGATGACGGGTGTGGTATAGATAGTGAAAGTATGCCTCAACTGTTTGAACCGTTTTTCACGACTAAACCGGTTGGTGAGGGTACCGGACTGGGGCTTGCAACAGTGTATGGGATTGTCAGGCAGAACAATGGATTTGTCAATGTATACAGTGAGTTGAATCAGGGGACTACTTTTAAAGTATACTTTCCAGGATATGACGGTGCTGCTGTTGCCGGTAGTGGTGAGAGTAAGTTTGCTGGTACTTGCAGGGGCACTGAGACCATTCTTCTGGTTGAAGATGAATCGATACTCCTTGACATGACAAAGACGATACTTCAGTTAAAGGGGTACAATGTCAGAGGGTTTACAACTCCTGGTGAAGCACTGCAATGGGCGCAGGACTATAAGGATGCTATCCATCTGCTGATTACCGATGTGGTTATGCCCCAAATGAATGGGGTGGATCTTTCGTTGAAAATCGTGTCGGTTCATCCTGAGACGAGATGTCTTTATATGTCTGGTTATACCGGTAATGTAATTGTTCACCACGGGGTGGTGGATGAGGGAGTGCATTTTATACAGAAACCGTTCACCCAAAAAGATCTGGCAACCAAGGTCCGGGGTGTTTTAAACGATGGTGATTATGGGAATTAAAGAGCATGGTACAGATAATTACAGCGATTATGGACAGCAGTTGGAACGTTGTGTATTGAAGGGTAAGCGACGGCGAGAACAATGCTGATCGCGACACCGATAGGAAAGGGAATGCAATCAGTCTGTTTTTTTATTTCGACTGCGGGGTCGTAGTCGCAATAGATAACCGCATTTGTTGGGCCAAACAAAATGGACACGTATCTAAAAATTGAATCCAGCTGGAAAGAGTGCCTTCACACGGAGTTCGCGTGCAACTATTTCAAATCACTGGAAGTTTTTCTTCTGGAAGAGAAAAAGAGGTTCACCGTCTATCCTCCGGAGCCGAGGATATTTGCAGCATTTGAGCACACTCCCTTTGAAAAGGTAACGGCAGTTATTATCGGTCAGGATCCCTATCATGGTGAGGGGCAGGCTAACGGCTTGTGTTTTTCTGTGAACGATGGGTTAAGGAAACCGCCATCACTGGTGAATATTTTCAAGGAGTTACACAGTGATCTTGGCATCCCGATACCCCAAAACGGTAATCTGGAAAAATGGGCGCAACAGGGAGTACTGCTCTTGAACGCGACACTTACGGTCAGAGCACATCAGGCCGGATCGCATCAGAAGAGAGGCTGGGAAAGGTTTACCGATCAGGTGATACGGACCTTGTCAGAAAAAAGAGAGGGGGTAGTGTTTTTATTGTGGGGTAAATATGCTCAGGCAAAGGAGCCGCTTATCGACACTTCAAAGCATCACACACTCAAAGCTCCGCACCCCTCGCCGTTTTCAGCGAACAGTGGTTTTTTCGGATGCCGCCATTTTTCCAAAACTAATGAGATTCTCAGGTCTCAGGGAGTTTCTGAAATTGACTGGCAGCTGTAAAGGACGCTTCTCAGAAAAATATGTGGGCGAAAAAGAAATGAGGATATCTTTCTCTCGGTCTCGGTGTTAGTATCGGTAGCAGAATCGCCTTTCCTTTCTTCTCTTTTCTCTCTTTCGCTTCCGGGTTTCGGGACCGCGTTTCGTTTTTTTGTTTTTCTCGGAATGGGAAAAGGCAGGATTAAAAAGACGAAACCCGGAAGCGAACCCGTTGCCGTACCCGAGTGGGAACTATTGTTTATGCTCCAAATATCCTTCCGACGATCCAACCGCCTGCTACAAAGCTTCCTAAACTGCTGCCAACATTAGCCATCACTACCACAATTAAAACCCTGCTTGCAGGGTTCATCCAGACACCTTTTACAGAGCTGAATGCACTCTTGAGATTTTCGACATCTTGAACCGTTGGTTTTTTGAAAAAGGCCTGCACAATACCACACACCCACCCGGCAGCAATCATTGGGTTAAGACTGGTTAGGGGTGATGCGACGAATGCGGTCAGAATGGTGAGGGGGTGTCCCAGGGCAAGTGCAACACCGATGGCGGCAAAAATTCCGTTGACCAGGATCCATATCTGCAGTGAGGCGAGTGATTCTGCCAGGCCGTTAGAGAAAAAACCATACATAATGAGTGCGGTGAAGAGTGCCGGGAAACTCCACCCTACGATTTTTGGCCACAGCGATGGCTTTGGGATAGAGGAGATCTCATCAAGGCAGTTTTCGTTTTTTATGTGCCTGAGAATTCCTGGTACATGGCCAGCTCCAACCACTGCTACGATTTTGTGGCCCGCAGCAGTACGGATTTTTTCTGCAAGGTAGATATCTCTTTCATCAATCAGCCGTTGTTTGATTCCGGGTATGCTTTTGGATAATTCCTCAAGAGCCATATCGAGTTGGTCACTGTTTTTCATGCTCTCCACGGCCTCACTGTCGATTTTTTCTGTATAGAACAGGCTACCGGCAAGGTGGATAAACATCTTGCATTTACCCCAGAATGAAAGTCCGCCCCAGACTCTCTTCAGGGTTACCTCGATATTGCGGTCTGCGAGAACAAGGTTTTTTCCTGAGGCCTGTGCCAGCTCTATCCCCTTAATCATCTCTGCACCAGGGGGAACATCGAGCTGCTTGCCGAGTTTGTCATAAAAAGAGCTCATAATAAGCTGTATGAGAAGAAACAGTGCTCTTTTCTCCTTAACGACCTTGAAAATGTCGGTTTTTTTCCAGCTCTCTTTGTCGGTTATGGATTTGTACCTGGGCTCACAGAGTTCAACACATATTGTGTCCGGATCCTTATCCTGCACGGCCTTTTCCACATCCGCAACACTCTCTTTTGAGATGTGAGCGGTTCCGACGATGCATATCTCTTTTCCGTTAACATTAATTTTTGTAAAAGCTGATTTGTCTCTGGGGTCGTTGTCTGATTCGCTTGCTTCTATTTTCATGAGTATCTGTAGTCTGTTTCGGGTGGAGTTGTAGTAATCTGCTCTCTAAGATGTATAAGATATATCATGCAACTACATTTTATATGTAATCAGCGATCATTTGCTGCAACTTAAAGATAGTATATTATATGAATAATACTGAAAAGTGACTAAGCTCTTGGTCTTTATTTGATCTGTTATTGTAAAAATGCTATAATTACACACAGAGGTTTGATTCGTGTTGGTTTGGAATCTATTTATTAGGTGTGTATTTCTTAAGGCTTGAATAATGAGATTAACTAAAACAAGAATATGGGCATACATCTCCGGTGATCCGCGGCTGTTCGCTTTTGAACATCAGATATTTAACTCTGTGCTGTTTTTTGGTGCTATGGCCAGTTTTCCGCTCCCCATAATTAATCTCTTCATGGGTTATGGTCCTGAACTGGTATTATACACGACGGTGTTTTGCCTTTTCTGTTGTACTGCATTCTATTACTCACGGATCAGAAATAAATTCAAATCGGTTGTGTTTCCGATAACGGTTGTTCTTGTTGTACTAATGGCAATAATATGGATATACAATGGTGGCACTGTTGGAGGTGCTCAGTATTTCTATTTTCCGGTTGCCCTTGTTATAGCAGTTATATCAAAAGGGAAACAACGGGTTGTGCTTCTGTCGTTATTTCTTTCTGTTAGTTTGTCGATGATCGTTCTGGAGTACCTGTACCCTGAAATTATACATGATTCATACAACAGCCGGCTATCAAGATATAGCAATGTAGCAGTAAGCTTCATATATAGTGTTTTAAGTACTTCGATGGTAGCTGTTATAGTAATGAGAAGATATGTATCTGAAAGAGAAAAAAACCACAAGCTGCTTCTGAATATCCTTCCGCCCAGTGTAGCTGTAGAGCTAAATCAATATGGAAAAACTAAACCGGTTAGTTACGAACTGGCAACGGTTATGTTTGCTGATTTTGTAGATTTTACCAAAATTGCAGAGCAGCTTGATCACAACAGTCTGCTTGCTGAGCTCGATAACAGTTTTTCATTTTTTGATTCTATTACCAAGAAGTACAATCTTGAGAAGATCAAAACTATCGGAGATTCTTATATGGTTTGCAGTGGCCTGCCGGTGGTTAACAGGACCAACCCCATAGACTGTGCTCTTGCGGCATTGGAGATTAAACATTTTATTGAAGAACAGAAAAGAAAATGTGCCTGTCATTTTACCGGTATAAGAATCGGGATTCACTCAGGTCCGCTTATTGCCGGTGTTATTGGGAGTCTGAAGTTTTCTTATGATGTTTTCGGGGACACTGTCAACACTGCCAGCAGGATAGAGTCCACGGGTATATCCAGAGAAATAAATGTATCAGAAAAAACGTATCTGTTGATAAAAGATTTTTTTGAATGCGAGCATCGTGGTCTGGTTGCTCTAAAGGGGAAAAAGGAGTGCTCAGTGTATATTTTAAAAGGGATTAAGCCCGAACTTTCTGTAAAGGGAGAAGGGTTAGTGCCGAATAAAGATTTTTTTCGGGAGTTGGAAAGCGTATTCGGGCAGACCCGATACACCAGTATTCAATGAGTTAAGTTGTATTTTTTTTGGGGCCTGGTGTGATGGTCTTAGAGTTGGCTTTTTGTCGCTAGAATCGGAGTCTCTGCGAACCCTTTCAGAAAACGTTACACGTCCTTGCGCAGAAAGTTTTTTTAGCGTAAAAGCAGCTCTGCAAGGCCCAAATTGTGAGGGTGTGGAATGAGACGTGCAAATAGTACTACGTTGTGCAGGCCGTACGGGTCTGCCCCCAATTTATCTTAACTATTTATGCCCCTAAATAATTCTGTAGAGCAAAAATGATAAAGATTTCAAATCTCAAGATACCGCTTGACTACAACACCAAAACACTCGAAAAAAAAGTTGCAAAAAGACTTCGCATTAGTCCAGAAAGAATCGAGAAGCTGACGATTGCAAAGCGCTCCGTTGATGCGCGGGACAAAAGAGATGTGCATTTCAATATGACCATCTTGGTACAGGTTGGCGAAACAGAAAAACGAGTCGGTATACCGCGTAAAGACAACCGTATCTCCCGAGTGACTGAGCAATTGTATACCGTTACACCAAAAAAGCTTAAAGAGCGCCCGATAGTTGTAGGTTGTGGTCCGGCAGGAATTTTTGCGGCACTCATTTTGGCTCAGGCCGGAACAAGACCGATTCTTCTCGAACGGGGGCAAGATGTTGACAGCCGTACCAAAAGTGTTATAAAGTTCTGGCAGACAGGAGTACTTGATACCGCTACAAACGTACAGTTTGGAGAGGGGGGGGCAGGGACTTTTTCCGATGGCAAACTAAAGTATGGAAAAATGACTCCCCTTAAAACGAAGGTGCTCACTGAACTTGTAGAAGCTGGTGCACCTGCTGAAATTTTGTATTTTGGGAAACCTCATATCGGCACCGATCGTCTGAAAAAAACGGTTAAAAATCTCAGAAGTAAAATAATCGGTTTGGGTGGTGAGGTACGTTTCAACGCTACCGTTACAGAAATACTTCGTAAAGATGCTCTTGTTAGAGGTGTTGGATTTGTGGAAAATGGTGTTTACAATCAACTTTCTGCAAACAATGTGATTCTGGCAATCGGACACAGTGCGCGTGATACATTTAAGAATCTTCTGAACAGCGGCATCTTCATGGAACAGAAGCCATTTGCAATCGGTGTGCGTATTGAACATCCCCAGGAGATGATAAACAGAATTCAATATGGGGATTTTGCCTCTCATCCAGCCCTCGGCGCAGCGGATTACAAACTGGTGGTGCATTTAAAAAAGGGCAGAGCAGTCTACAGTTTTTGCATGTGTCCGGGAGGAAGCGTAGTTGGGGCGACGTCAGAGGAAAATTGTCTGGTGACAAACGGTATGAGTGAGTACCGGCGTAACGGAAGAAACAGTAACAGCGCACTTATTGTGACAATCGGAAAAGAAGATTTGGGAAGTGATCATCCCCTCGCAGGTATTGAATTTCAGCGCCGGATCGAAGCGGCTGCATTCAAAGCGGGAGGGGGAGGCTATAAAGCTCCGGTGCAAAGACTTGAAGATTTTCTGGATAATCGTACGACCACTGCTTTTGGAGGTGTTGAACCTACGTATCGGCCAGGAACAGAATTTACATCACTTGACAGTTGTTTGCCTGGTTATGTGACCGGTTCTTTGCGTGGGGCTATTCCCGCAATGGATGCATGGATGCCGGGGTTTGCCTACCCTGATGCTCTGCTTACAGGAGTCGAAACTCGCAGCTCTTCCCCGGTCCGCATAACCAGAGGTGATACCATGGAGGCTATAGGTATCAAAGGACTCTATCCCTGTGGAGAGGGAGCCGGGTATTCGGGTGGGATAATTTCGGCTGCAGTTGATGGTGTGCTTTGCGCTGAGAGGGTTCTTGGGACATAATTCATATCGGGGTACGATCTGTAATTCTTTACGGGCTTGATGGCAGGGTTGTTTTTACTGTTGCCACACCCGGACTGCACTCTTTTCCTGTTTCGTTACGGTCAGGGATCTACATTGTTCAAATAGAGAGTGTGAATCTGCTTTTTTTAACTAAAATTTTGAAATGATGCAGACAGCACCATCCTGCAATTTGGCTTTAATGTTTTTATGTGACTCACCGATAAGTTTGCGTTGGCCACCTATGTTTAGAATGACTTGTGGAACAGCATGTTTTTCAACAACTATCATAAGTTTGTCAGGTTCAGGAGCATAGGTTTTCGAATTCAATGTTTTGTAGCTGTTTTGCATTTTTGTATAATTTGATATTAGTCCTTTAAGGTCTTCCAACTTTTCCCTGATGTTATCTTTGCTCTGCATGGATCTGTTTTTTAGTCGTGCCTGGAATCGAGGGTCCGATAAATCGAATCCGATTTTGTTTTGTGCTGCAGCGATCTGCTTTTTCAGGGCACCGACTGTCCTGGCTACATCGTCAAGCACCGTTACCAGTTCGGGGTTAACACCGCAATAAACGGTAGTTGTTGTAGTGTTTGCACCTATAGAGTGCAGTGTGATAGACTTCATACTGCTTACTGTCCCACCGATAACACAACCTTTATTGGTACTGTTAAACCCACTGCCTTCAATGGATAAAAAGCCTTCACAGTATACATAGGATTGATAGATGAACTCTTTAACCGTGAGGTCACCCTTTACATTGAAGTAGCTGTTTTGAATGAAGCCAACCTGTGCATTTCCCAGTACATTAATGCGGGTGTTTTCACCAAAAACACCCTTTTGTATGGTGCAGTTACCTTTGCAGAAAATCTCCGCATAGTCTTCCACTCCATCGCTGATAAATATGTCACCGTCACTCTCTACCTTGAACCCAGCGAGAACACTGCCTTTTATAATGACATTAACACTACATTTAATGTTACCAGTTTCTATCCCTGCATCTCCTGAAATTATCAGCTCAGGTAACACTCTGGCTGTGTGATTTTGTAAATCGAGAATTCCTGTAATATCGGAGAAAAAGACCTGTTTTCCATCGATCTCTTTCATTGTTACATTCTTACCGGGCTTAAAGGAATATTCCACAACCTGGGGGGTCGGGATCAGTTCACCGAAGACATCCATTCCCGGTTTGGATGGAATTGCGGGAATTAACTCTGCAATAGCGGTTCCTTTCTTAATTTCAATGTAGCTGCTGAGGGCTTTGAAATCAATTTTCCCCGCTTTATCTTCTTGTAGAGTTGAACTGCAACTCACCAAAAATTTCATTGAACCCTTTCTTCCACGCTCAGGTGGTTTTCCGGTTCGTATTCTGATAATTCCTAAGTTGTTCTTGCTAAGCTGGCTTTCAACTTGAGCCATAACCGATGCACCGACACTGTCATCTATTTTGATAGAAGTTCTGGCAACCTTATCTATAAGGTTGTTTTCTCCCATTACCAGTGGCACAATAATTAGTGACATAGCCATCTTATCAGCTGCTACGATAAATGGATCAGCTATAGTAAGCTCATTCAGTGCGTAGATAACATATCCGGTTTTACCAGCAATGAACTCCATTTTGTTGTTTGACTGTACTTTTGAAATGTTGGCAATTCTGTTTATTGGCATATCGAGCGAAAAAGGCCGTGCCTCTTTTCCAAAGACATCTTTTCCGGGCTTCCTTTCTTCTATTGTAAAAGCTACATCACCGGAGTTGACAAAAATTCCTCCCTTGAGGCTACTGTTCTCGTTTAGTTCTTCGATGGCTTTACCTGTTTTCCTTAGATTGTCTATAATGTTTACAAATTCGCCTTGGGGCAGTTCTTTCTCTTTTCGTCCGAGATATATAGCATACTCTGGTGGAGTGGCCTTGGCAAAAAGGATCGTTCTGTTTAGTTTTTGTATATACTTTATCTGATCTATAAAAAGTTCTGCCTCTTCCCACTGTATACCCTGTGTGATACCGTTCTCCGTTGCCGAAGCTCTAACGCTTTCGATGGAAATATCCGGGTCAAGTGCACGAAGATAGACTGTTGCAGCATTGGGAGATATTTCAAACTTGAATGTATCGTTCACTGTATCCTCCGTATCAGAGCTTTGTTAATAGATCATCGAGGGTTGAAATCATACCGGGTGCATCCATTACTGCTTTGTGCTGTGAAAGTGCAAGCGGAAAAATCGCTCGTACAGTTGTTTCAAACTGATCGTATTCTTCCGGCGGAATCTTGTTGGTGGTAGTGAAGGCTAAGAGGCCAAGAGTAGAACTGTTCTTTATTAACGGCAGTATCGTGTAGTCGTCCTTGTGGAATGGTTGTGTTTGGGAGCATTTTTCCTTGAGTGTATTTTTCAAAGACTCGGGAGGTTCATTGGTGTGGTATAGCACCGTATTGTCTCCGTAAGTAAGTGAAAGTATAAGGTTTTCGCAGCCTACACAGGGTGAAAGGATTGAGCAGGATTTTCTGAAAAACTCCTCTATTTCAGTCTCCTGTATAATCAGGCTGAGGAGTTGGTTTTGGGTGTTGATGGCTTTTGTACGTTGAGCCACTTTTAGTTCGAGGCTTTCATTTAATGCTAAAAGTTCACTGTTTTTCTCTGCAAGTTCGCTTAATAGGAGCTTTCTCTCCTGGTTTTTTTGGTGAAGATCAAGTGCGTTATGGATGGTGATTTTCATGTCGTTATCATTCCAAGGTTTTGCTATATAACGCCAAACAGCTCCGAAATTTATGGAATCCATTATGTTAGCGATTTCAGCTTGTCCGGACAGAACTATTCTTATAGCCTCCGGACAGACATCTCTTGACAATTTTAGAAATTCGACTCCGTCCATTTCAGGCATTCTCATGTCTGAAACGATGACATCCACAGGTGTATCTGACAGCAAGGACAAGCCTTCTTTACCACTGGAAGCAAAGAAGAGTTGATATTCACTGTCAAAAAACATACGTTTTATGGCAGAAAGTACATTTTGTTCATCATCTACAAACAGCACACGTCCACACATAGTTTCTCCTCTTTAGCTTTTGGTCTGAAGTATCGTGGTTGCCCACTTGTCAAGTTGGTCCATGGTGGTGTCAAGGATGTCAAGAACATCACTTGAAATAGAGACGTTTTTATTGACACCGAAATATTTCCATGAAAAAAAATCTGCAGCGTGAATCAAGGCCATGATGTTTACCGGTGTTACTTTTGAATTAAGTGGGTCATGGTGAAACAGGCAGGCCTCTACGACAGTGGCAGGGAGATTCCACCAGTCTGCAACGGATGCCCCCACTTGATTGTGAGAAATGCCAAACGCTGTTATTTCACTGTCTGAGATGGTGTTGCTGCAGGTTGTCTTTTCTATGATCGCGCTATAATTGCCTTTGTAGGTGTTGAGCATTGAAATTCTTCCAATATCCAGCAAGAGGCCGGCAGTACTGTACTCTTCAATAATTCTTTTGTTGTAGAGGTGTTGGTGAAATCCGTTAAGCAGTGAACTGCAGATATTTGCTTGCTTAAGCAGGTTTCTTCGGCTTTTTCCAATTTCGTTATTGGAATCGGTGTCGGAAAAAACCTCTGATACGATGAGGAGATCTTTTACTGCTCGTACCCCTAAAAATACAAGCGCCTGATGGACGGAATTAACATTGAGTCCATAGAATGAGGAGCCGGCGAGTGCAAGTACTTTGGCTGCACAGACCGGATCTTGTTCAATAATTGCAGTAATTTCTTTAAAGCTGTAATCCTGTTCAATGGCTTTTAATACCTCTTTGTATACTTGTGGTAACAGCGGAATCTGTATGCCGTAGGTTGTGTTCTGCAGGATGTTGAGACTGTGCAGATTATCATACATTTCAAAAATATGAGTTATTTCAGTTACAAACTTAGCGTTATCCCATGGTTTGAGCATGTAAATTTTTGCAATGCCGTCACAGATGGTTTTAATGATCATTGGTTTGTCAGCATATGCGCTTAATACAATGCGTAACGTTTCGGGGTATAGCTCCCTGACCTTTTTTAAAAAGACGTAACCATTAACGGGAGCCATTCTGATATCAGATATTACCATGTCCACATCTGTTTGCTTGAGGAGATTCAGGGCATCGGTGACACTGTTTGCGAAATGTGTTTCATAATCTGAGTAGAGGAAGGTACGTTCAAGAGCATTCAAGACAAGGTTGTCATCATCGACAAACAGAATTTTTTTACTCATTAGTACCATCCTTGTATCGTGGTAACACAATTGTAAAAACAGTGCCTTTGCCAACTTCGCTGTCTAGAGTGATCCTGCCCTTGTGTTTGGTGACTACAATGTCATGACAAATACTTAGGCCAAGGCCAGTTCCAACTCCAACTTCTTTTGTTGTGTAGAATGGGTCAAATATTTTACTTTTGATCTGATTTGGTATACCCGGACCGTCATCTGCGATTTCGCAGTATATCCAATCTGAATCTTTGTAGGTCCTGATGGTTATTTGGCCCAAGTTTTCGCGATCCAATTCTTTGAGGGCCTGGACTGCATTTATGATAAGATTAAGAATGACCTGGTTGAGTTCAGAAATGTTACAGTATATCATTCCGATATCTCCCAGATCGGTTTTGATATCAGCATAATATTTTGTCTCATTTTTTGAGATAACCAGTACGCTGCGAATTGCCTCATTGAGATCTGCATTCATGTACTCTGATCCATTATCGTTTCGCGAAAATTTTTTCAGGTTACTGATGATGTTTGTTATTCGGGCGAGTCCTTCAATGTTTTCCATTAAAAGATTGCCGATGTCCTCAATGATGAAGTCAATTTTAAGGGTTTTTTCCCTTTTCGCTATAATATCTCTATCGATACCCTTACGGTACATTGCAAGGATTTCGTTGATTCTGTTGATATACCCGGTGAGAGTGGTGCTGTTACTTGAAACGAAACCAACGGGGTTGTTGATTTCGTGGGCTATTCCGGCAGAAAGGCGGCCAACCGATGCAAGTTTTTCAGTTCTGATGCAATGGTCTTGAGTCTCCTGAAGCGTCATAATTTGGTTCTTAAGAGTCCGGTTCTCCTCAAGCAGTGCACTTATATCGTGGGTTGTATCCATTTTTTCTCCCTGTTTGTAAGTGGACACTTTTCGATATCTTACTTCAATAGGAGAGAAAAGTCAAGGATAAAAATATTCACCAACGATGTATATTTTTGCTCGACATCATTTGTTACCAACGGTATAATCTTTTAACAGTGGCACTTGTTTTTGCAAAACGATTTTTTTACC